>JBEIPX010000231.1:0-5465 GCA_040376815.1 Bradyrhizobiaceae bacterium | reverse complement strand
GGATTACGTCTGGCTGCTGGAAGACCGCAAGCGCGCCATCGCGCAGACGGATGCGCTGTTCGACCGTTTCGACGTGCTGGTGCTGCCGACGACGCAGATCGTCGCGCCGCTGCAGTCGGAGGTCGCCTCGATCGATGCGTTCATCCCGCGCAACGTGCTGCTCCTGCGCAACACGTCGATGGGTAACTTCTTCGATCTGTGTTCGGTCTCGTTGCCGATCAATCTCGGCAACGCGTTGCCGTGCGGGTTGATGTTGTTCGGCCGCAACGGCTCTGACCGCAAGCTGCTGTCGATCGCAGCCAGCGTGGAGAAGGCGCTGGCGGCCTGATTACGCCGCCGGATTGCCGATCGAAAACGCCAGCGTTCCGATCCCGTCGACGCCGCACTCGATCTTGTCGCCGGGCTTGAGCGCGGCGACGCCGGCGGGCGTGCCGGTCATGATCACGTCGCCGGCGCCGAGCGACACTTGCAGCGAGAGTTTGGCGATGATCTCGGGCACGTTCCAGATCATCTCGGAGAGGTCGCCCTTCTGCTTCTCGACGCTGTTTACCGAGAGCCAGATCTTGCCCGTGGCGGGATGGCCGATCTCGGACGCCGGACGCAGCGCGCCGCAGGGCGCGCCCATGTCGAACGACTTGCCGATCTCCCAGGGCTGCTCCTTCTTGCGCGACGCCATCTGCAAGTCGCGCCGCGTCAGGTCGACGCCGACGGCGTAGCCGTAGACGCACTCGAGCGCCTGCTTCGCATCGATGTTGAGCCCGCCGCTTTTCAGCGCCACGACGAGTTCGACCTCGTGCTGGAAATCCTTGGTCAGCGGCGGATACGGCACGGTAACACCGGCCTCCGCGATCATGTCGGCGTGTTTGGCGAAGAAGAACGGCGGCTGGCGTTCGTCGTTGCCGAGTTCGCGGATGTGCTCGAGGTAATTGCGCCCCACGCACCAGACGCGGCGCACCGGAAACGGCCGGTTCGTTCCGGCGACGGCGATGACAGGCTGCGGCAGTGCCGGAATGGCGAACGTTTGTGCGGTCATGGGATACTCTTCAGATGGGGACGAAGCGTGAGGCGAGATTACGCTGACGCTGCGACCGGCGCTAGCGTCGCATTGTGATGCTGCAAGCGGAAGAAGGTGGCGTAGCGGCCGTCGCGGCGCAGCAACTCCTCATGGCGTCCGGCTTCGACGATTTCGCCGCCTTCGACGACCAGAATGGTGTCCGAGTGCATGATGGTGTGCAGCCGGTGGGCGATGACGATGGTCGTGCGCCCGGCGCAGAGATGGTCGATCGCCTGCTGCACCAGCCGCTCGGATTCGGAATCGAGGGCCGCGGTCGCTTCGTCGAGCAGGATCAGCGGCGCATCGCGGACCAGTGCCCGGGCGATGGCGATCCGCTGCCGCTGACCGCCCGAAACCTGCGCGCCGTGCTCGCCGACCGGCGTATCGTAGCCGCGCGGGAAGCTCATGATGAAGTCATGGGCGAAGGCCGCCTTGGCGGCGTTGATGATTTCGTCGTCGGTTGCGTCGGGCTTTCCGAACGCGATGTTGTCGCGGATCGTGCCGCGGAACAGATACACGTCCTGGCCGACATAGGCGGTCTGATCGCGCAATGAGGCGCGGGTCACGCCCGCGATGTTCTGACCGTCGATCAGAATCTCGCCGCCATTCACCTCGTACAGCCGCAGCAGCAACCCAAGCACGGTGGACTTGCCGCCGCCGGATGGGCCGACCAGTGCCGTGACCTTGCCAGGTTCGGCGACGAAGTTCATCCGGTTGATCACCGGTTCGTCCGGCCTGTACGCGAACGTCACGTTGCGCAGCTCGACCTGCGCCGTCGTCAGTTTCAGTTTCGGCTTGTCGCTGTCGTCAGGCTCGGTCGGTGGCGAATCGATGATTTCGAGCAGCATCCTGGCGCCGACCAGCGTCCCGTTGAGTTCGATGTTGAGCCGCGCGAGACGCTTCGCCGGTTCGTAAGCCAGCAGGAACGCCGTCAGGAACGAGATGAACTGTCCGGGCGCAGCGCCGGTTTCGACCACGCGATAACCGCCGTAGGCCAGCGAGGCCGCGATCGCAAAACCGCCGAGCATCTCCATCAGCGGGCTTGCCCGGTTCGCGACCCGCGCCATCTTGTTGGAATGCGCTTGTACGGCTGTGATGCTGGCGTTGATGCGCTCGCGCATCCTGTCTTCGAGCGAGAACGCCATGACGGTGCGGATGCCTTGCAGCGATTCCTGCATCGTTTCGATGATCAGTGCATTGGTATTGAACTGGGCATGCGCAATGCCCTTGACCCGCTTCACCAGTTTGCGGACGACGAGAAGCGCCGGCGGCGCGATCACGAGGCCGATCAGCGACATCAGCGGGTCCTGCCAGATCATCACGCCGACCAGGGCGATCAGGGACAGGAGATCACGGCCGACCGCGTTGATGCAGAGGTTGAGTGCCTGCGTGATCGAAGCCGATCCGGCCATCAGCCGCGCAAGGAATTCGGATGAGTGGCGTGACGAAAAGAAGCCGACGCTTTCCGTCATCAGCTTGTCGAAGGCCAGGCGCAGGTTGGTGGCCATGATCGCGTTGCTGATCCGCGACAGGGTCACGGCGCTCGCATAGGTCGCAATGCCCTTGACGATGAAAACGAAAATCGTGAACGCCGAGATCGCGATGATCGCGTTGAAGTCCTTGTCGATGTAGGCCTTGTTGACCACTTGCCCGAGCAGATAGGCGGAGCTCGCCGTCGCGGCGGCCGAGAAGGCGAGCAGAGTGAAGGCGAGCAGATACTTCTTCCAGTAAAGGATGCCCTGCTCGGCGATAAGCCGGCGCACCAGTGCCGCCGCGCCATACGGATCGTCGGTGATTTTTCGAGGTGTTTCGCTCATCCGCAATCTTCAGCGACGATGCCTGCGTGATTGGACCTGAATTCGGCGGGCACACCGTCGTTCGTTGGCCGCACGCTATTTACCAGTTTACCAGCGCGGCCCCGGCCGGTCAGTCCCCGGCCGTCGGCCGGGCCTGTTTGCCCGCGATAGGTCTGATTATCAAGCGAAATCGGGCCGTTATGCCCGGTACGGATCAGGCCGGAACGGCCTCCTGAGCGCTGGATTCGCGCTCGCGGACGAGCTTCTCCTCCCATGCCAGCGCATGGGCGACGATGGTGTCGAGGTCATTGAAGCGTGGTGTCCAGTCGAGCGTCGTCTGGATGCGTGTGGTGTCGGCGATGATGGTCATGATGTCGCCGGGGCGGCGGTCGGCGACCTGGACCGCGAAGTTGCGGCCCGAGACACGGCGCACGGCATCGATCACCTCGATCACCGAGTAGCCGCGGCCGTAGCCGCAGTTCAATGTCGCGGGCCGGCCGCCGTTGCGCAGATAGGTGAGCGCCGAGCGATGCGCTTCGGCAAGGTCGCTGACGTGGATAAAGTCGCGGATACAGCTTCCGTCCGGCGTCGGATAGTCCGCGCCGAACACGTCGATCTTGGCGCGCTGGCCGGTCGCGGTTTCGACCGCGATCTTCAGAAGGTGCGTTGCGCCGGCAGTAGCGAGGCCGATGCGGCAATCGGGATCGGCGCCCGCGACATTGAAATAGCGCAGCACAACGTAGTTGAGGCCATGCGCGGCGGCGACATCATGCAGCATGATCTCCGTCATCAGCTTCGACGAGCCGTAGGGCGAGGTGGGCCGCGTCGGCGCGTGCTCCGGCACCGGAACGTGTTCCGGATTGCCGTAGACCGCAGCGGTCGACGAGAAGATGAAGCGTTTGACGTTGTGACGAACGGCCGCGCTCAGCAGGTTGCGCGTCGTCATCGTATTGTTGCGGTAGTATCCGAGCGGATCGCGCATCGATTCCGGAACGACGATCGAGCCCGCGAAGTGGATGATGGCATCGACGCCATGCGCGTCGATCACGCCCTCGACAAGATTCTCGTCGGCGGCATCGCCGATGAACAGAGGCACGCTTTCCGGCAGGAAGGCCGAGAACCCGGTGCTCAGGTTGTCGATCACGACGACGCTTTCGCCGTTGTCGGCAAGAGCGCGAACGGTATGACTTCCGATGTAGCCGGCGCCGCCGGTAACGAGGACGGTCATATGAGCACTCCCGAGGACTGGAGCATGATCCGGAAAAGTGCGAAGCGGTTTTCCGAAGTGACCATGCTCGAACAAAGGATAACGCGTGTTAACCGCCGGCCTTGCTGCCGGCGCTGCAATCACCCCCACGGTGTCGTCAAAGAATGGAATTGAGGTATAAGCCAGTGTGCCGCGGAAGGATTTCCGGAGTTTTGATCCGGGAATCGTCCATATGGTTGCCAAATCCTAACCCGCGTTTCGGCCGTATCCGCTTGTGGTCCCGATGAGAGACATGCTGTTCGTCAAGACGTCGTCGCTCGGCGATGTGGTGCATCACATGCCGGCGGTCACGGACGCCGCGCGTCACTGTCCCGGCCGCAAGTTGGCATGGATCGTCGAGGAAGATTTCGCACCGCTGGCGCGGCTGCACCCGGCCGTGAGCGAAGTCATTCCGGTAGCGGCGCGGCGCTGGCGTTCATCGCTTCTCAGAGCAACGACCTGGAGCGAGATTCGCGCCTTCACCGCGCGGCTGCGCGCGCGCAACGACGGGATTGTCATTGATACGCAGGGCTTGATCCGCTCGGCGCTGATCGTTCGCCACACGCGCGGCGAGAAGCATGGCTACGACAGCGAGAGCATTCGCGAGCCACTGGCGTCGCGCGTTTACGACGTCAAGCATCGCGTGTCGCGGGCGCTGCATGCGGTGACGCGCAACCGCGTGCTGACCGGGCTCGCGCTGGGCTACACGCCGGGAGATGCGATCGATTACGGACTGCCGCGGCCGCAGGCCGCAAACGCATCGCCGTACGCGATCCTGCAACACGGAACGTCGCGCGAAGCAAAGCAGTGGCGTGAGGCCGACTGGATCGGCATCGGCCAGTGGCTGTCGAAGCGCGGTCTTGAAGTCGTGATCCCGTGGGGCTCACAGGCCGAACGCGTCACCAGCGAGCGCCTAGCGGCTGCCATCAAGACCAGCCGCATCCTGCCGCGTCAGGCGCTCGATCTCACTGCGCAGACGATTGCGGGGGCTTCGCTCGTCGTCGGCGTCGATACGGGCTTGCTGCATCTCGCAGCGGCCTATCGTGTGCCGCTGATCGCGATCTTCGTCGCAACGGAGCCGGGTCTCACGGGCCCCGTGGGCCAGGGTCCGATGACAACGCTCGGCGGCAAGGGCGCGTATCCGTCGTTCGTGCAGGCGATTGCTGCTGCGGAAGCGCTGCTCGGCTAACGCTCGAGCTTCGCGACGATCCCGTCGACGAACGCGCCGACATCGCCGCCTTTGAACAGATGTCCGGCGATGCCGGCTGCCGCTGCGGCTTCCATGTCACCCGCCTTGTCGCCGATCATGAAGCTGCCGTCGCGGGCGACCGGCCACGCTTTCATCAGATCGAGCAGCATGCCGGGTTTC
>JBEIPX010000250.1:0-5238 GCA_040376815.1 Bradyrhizobiaceae bacterium | reverse complement strand
GGCGTATCCCGCCGGCGCGATCCATCGCCGGCTGGAAACGCGCTGGATCAAACCCGTCAAGCCCGGCGACACCATCCGCCCGACCGGCATCATCAAGGCAAAGCAGGTGACGGCGAACTCGCGCTGGGTGCTGCTCGACGTGATGGTCTCGAACCAGCACGGCGAAAAGGTCGCGCAAGGCGAGGCGATGGTGGAATTTCCGCTGGCCAAAGCCGCTTGATGCATTGATGACGCGCAACGACGCGCGGGAGGATTTCAGAATGAAGAAACTTGTCGCACTGACGCTCTCGGCTTTCGGACTGGCGCTTGCCGCGCCGCTCCCGGCAGCAGCGCAGGATCTGCCGAAGTCGATCAAGATCGTCGTACCGTTCCCGGCCGGCGGCACCACCGACATCCTCGCGCGCTATGTGGCGCAAACGCTGGAAGCAAAGCACGGCATCAGCGCCATCGTCGACAACCGCGCCGGTGCATCGGGTTCGATCGGCTCGGACGGCGTCTCGAAGTCGCCGGCCGACGGCAGCGTGCTGCTGCTGACCGCGACCCATCACGTCATCAATCCGAGTATCCGCAAGAGCCTGCCGTATGATACGCGCACGGCGTTCTCGCCGGTCGCCGTGATCGCGACCGCGCCGAACGCCATGGTCGTCACCAACAATTTCGCGCCGAAAACCGTCGCCGAGCTGATTGCGCTGGCGAAGAAGGAGCCGGGCAAGCTGTCATTCGCGTCCTCCGGCGTCGGCGGCTCGACGCATCTCTCGGGCGAGATGTTCAAGCAGATGGCCGGGATCGACATGGTGCACATCCCCTACAAGGGCGCGGCGCCGGCGATGGCCGATCTCGTTGGCGGGCATGTCCCGATCATGTTCGACTCGCTGCCGACCGTGATCCAGAACGCCAAGGCGGGCTCGCTGCGCGTGCTAGCGGTGACGACACGGGAGCGCGCCGCATCGCTGCCGGACGTGCCGACCATGGAGGAGGCGGGCCTCAAGGGCTTCGAGTCGATCGCCTGGTTCGGCCTCTACATGCCGGCGGCCAAGACCCCGGCGGAGATCGCCGCCTATGGCAAGCTCGTTACCATCATCAAGGACGTGCTGGCCGATCCCGGCATCAAGGAGAAGTTCGCGAACCAGGGCGTGGAACCGGGCAAGATCTCGGGCGAGGCGTTCAAGACATTCGTGGATGCGGAAATCACGAAGTGGGCGGGAGTGGTGAAGACCGCCAACGTTCCGCAGGAATGATACAAGAAATCAGGGGTGCCGCGACTTGGGCCACGTTGACAAAACAGGGGTTTTTGCCCTAGAACGCGACCTCTTCCCGCGCCGCACGCGGCTTTTTGGGAAGTTGTTGCTTTCCTTGACATTTTGGCCATCAACCCGCGGCCTTTCAAGACCAGGATCAGAGCTATGAAAGTCCGCAATTCACTGAAGTCGCTGCGTGGCCGTCACCGCAACAACCGTCTGGTCCGCCGCAAGGGCCGGGTTTACGTGATCAACAAGACCCAGCCCCGCTTCAAGGCTCGCCAGGGCTGATCGGCTGCTGATCCGGGTTTCCGGACCGGATTTCACAATAATTCGAGCTCGCGCCGGTTTTCCCCGGCGTTTTGTGCTGTCCGCTTTCCGGTGGATGACATGGCTGTGTCTTGCGCTGCACGCGCGCCGGATTACACTTTTCCCCATGAGGCGATCCGTAGGTTTCCGATTCTCGAGAGCCGTCATGGGCACCCTGACTGCCGCGGCTCTTCTGGCTGTCCCGGCCGGCAGTGCGTTGGCGCAAGCCCAGCCGCCGGTGGCGAAGCCGCAGGCGAAGAAGCTTCCCGAGGCGCCTGAGAAGCTGCCGAAGGTCGATCGCAGCAAGAGTCTCGAGTTCCTGTTCGGCGCGCTCAAGGCCGCGCCCGATCCGGCGAGCGCCAAGCATGTCGAGGCCCGCATCTGGGCCGCGTGGGCGCAAACGAAGAGCGATACCGCCGCGCTGTTGATGACACGCGCCAAGACCGCGATGAGCGCCAAGAAAATGGACGTCGCGCTGCAAATCCTCGATTCGGTCGTGAAAATTCGCCCCGACTATGTCGAAGGCTGGAACCAGCGCGCGACCTTGTTCTATATCCAGAACGACTATGAGCGCTCGCTGGCCGATATCCGGCAGGTGCTGGCGCGCGAGCCGCGCCATTTCGGTGCGCTCGCCGGCCTCGGCATGATCATGCAGGAAATCGGCGAGGAGAGGCGGGCGCTCGAAGCCTTCCGCAAGGCGGTCGAGGTCAACCCGCATCTCGAGCGCATCCCCGATCTGGTCAAGACCCTGACCGAAAAGGTCGAGGGGCGCGACATCTGACGCTCGCTGGAATTTCGTCATTGCGAGCGAAGCGAAGCAATCCATGGAGCGTTCGGATTGCTTCGTCGCTGCGCTCCTCGCAATGACATCCAAGACGAAACCACCGAATTCTCTGATCGTATATTTGGCGTGACAAAACTCTCCCGGACATTGCGCATGGTTCTCGCTGGCGTCGTCGTCACACTGGCCGCTCTCGCGCTGGTGACTTACTTCGGCGCTGCCGCGATCGATCGCGCCTATCCGCTGAACGGCGAGCGCGTCGACGTGACGAGCGCACGGCTGCGGGTCGTGCAGCTCGGCCCGCGCGATGCGGCGGGGCCGCCGGTGGTGCTGGTGCATGGTGCGTCCGCAAATCTCGAAACGCTGCGCCGGCCGCTTGGCGAACTGATCGCCAAAACGAATCGCGTCATTCTGGTGGATCGCCCCGGGCACGGCGGCTCGACTCGCGAGGGCACGGATGCCACGTCACCCTCGGTGCAGGCGCGGATGATCGACGAGATGCTGGGCAAGCTCGGCGTCGAGCGCGCGGTGTTCATCCTGCATTCGTGGTCGGGCGCGCTTGGCGCGGCGATGGCGCTAAACCATCCGCAGCGCGTCGCGGGGCTCGTGATGCTGGCGCCGGCGACGCATCCCTGGAGCGGCGGTGTCGGTATCTTCAATCACATCGCGACCATTCCCATCGTGGGCCCGCTGCTCGCCTATACCCTGCCGGTGCCGCTCGGCTGGTTCATGATGGACGCCGGTGCGCGCAACGTGTTCGCGCCGCAGCTGATGCCCGACGGTTACGTGCAGGACGCGATGATTCCGCTGGTGCTGCGTCCGCGGCAGTTTCTCGCCAATGCCTGGGATCTGACGCTGCTGAAGCCTGAAGTCGCGCGCCTGTCGCCGCGCTACGGAGAGATCAAGGTGCCGGTGACGATCTTCGCCGGCGACACCGATCGCACCGTGTCGCCGCGCATCCATTCGCAGGCGTTCGCCCGCGCCGTGCCGCAGACGAAGCTGATCTCTCTTCCGGGTGTCGGCCACATGCCGCAGAACGCCGTGCCGGAACGGATCGCCGAAGAAGTCGATCTGATGGTCCGCAATGCGATCAGCGCTGCGCCGAAGGCTGCGGAAGCGGTTGCGCGATAGCTAATAGAAAAAAAAGGCCTCATCCTGAGACGCCGTTTCTGGCGAAACGGCTCCTCAGGATGAGGCATCAAACCAATCGACGAGCGATCAGAAATCCGCGTCGCTGTCGGAGCCGACGTTGGCGATGCGCAGCATGTTGGTCGCGCCGGGCGTGCCGAGCGGCACACCGGCGACGATGATCACGCGCTGACCGGCGCGGGCGAAGCCGTCGCGGAACGCGATGCGGTTGGCGCGCTGGACCATGTCGTCCTGATCGTGCGCGTCGTCGGCAACGACGCAGTGAACGCCCCATGCCAGCGAGAGTTTGCGGCCGGCGTTGACATTGGGCGTGATCGCGACCACCGGCACCTTCGGCCGCTCGCGCGCGACGCGCAGCGCGGTCGATCCCGAGCTGGTCCAGCAGATGATGGCGGACAGTTCGAGCGTCTCGGCGATCTGGCGCGCGGCATCGGCGATGGCGTCGCCGACGGTCGCTTCCGGATCGGGCCGCTGCGCATGGATGACGCCGCGATAGGTCGGATCGCGTTCGACCTCCTCGCCGATGCGGTTCATGGTCGAAACCGCTTCGATCGGGAACTTGCCGGCCGCGGATTCCGCCGACAGCATGATCGCATCGGCCCCCTCATAGACGGCGGTCGCGACGTCGGAGACTTCCGCGCGCGTCGGCACCGGGCTCGCGATCATCGATTCCAGCATCTGCGTCGCGATCACGACCGGCTTGCCGAGCTTGCGCGCCATGCGCGTCATCTGCTTCTGAAGGCCGGGCACGCGCTCGGCCGGCAGTTCGACGCCGAGGTCGCCGCGCGCCACCATGATGGCGTCGGAGGCTTCCATGATGTCGGCGAGGCGGTCGATCGCCTGCGGCTTCTCGATCTTCGACATCACCGATGCGCGGCCGCGCACCATCTTCTTGGCTTCGTGCACGTCGTCGGCGCGCTGCACGAACGACAGCGCGATCCAGTCGATGCCGGTTTCGAGCGCGGCTTCGAGGTCGAGGCGGTCCTTCGGCGTCATCGCCGAGACGGGCAGGTCGGTATCCGGCAGGCTGACGCCCTTGCGGTCCGACATGCGGCCGCCGACCACGACGCGGGTGATCGCACGCTCGGGCGAGGTTTCCTCGGCGATCAGGCGCACCTTACCGTCGTCGAGCAGCATGGTGTGGCCGGGGCGGAGCGCTTTGAGAATTTCCGGATGCGGAAGATAAACGCGGCTCTTGTCGCCGGGCGTCTTGTCGGAATCGAGAACGAAGGTCTCGCCGTTGTTGAGTTGCACGGCGCCGTCGGTGAAATTGCCGAGCCGCAGCTTCGGGCCCTGCAGGTCGACGAGGATGCCGATCGGGCGACCGTAGCTCGTCTCGACATTGCGGATGGTTGCCACCAGCTCGCGCATCTTGTCATGCGGCGTGTGGCTCATGTTGATGCGGAACATGTCCGCACCCGCTTCGAACAGCTTGCGGATCATAGCCGAGTCCGACGAGACGGGACCGAGCGTGGCGAGAATTTTGATGCGGCGTAAACGTCTCATCGGGTCGCAGGCGCGCCAGAGGGAGAACCCGGCGATCCCGGAATACCTTGCGAGTTGGGCATGCCTGGAATTCCTCCCGGCGTCTTCGGAAGCTGCTCGTTGGCCTCGGTGAGCTGCACCGTCCAGGCGCGCTGCTCGCCGGTGTCGACCTCGAAATACCCGGTGCGGTCGAAACCGCGCGCGAGGCAATCCTCGGTGCCCTTGATGGTGAATTCCTTATCGCGTGAACACATGAAAGCCTGTCCGGACCATTCG
>JBEIPX010000030.1:0-13843 GCA_040376815.1 Bradyrhizobiaceae bacterium | reverse complement strand
CGACCAGTCGTATGAGGAAACGGCCAAGCTTTCGCCCTACGGCATCCAGTACTGGCTGCAGAAGAACTGGATCAGCGGTTACATCAACGCCGGTGTCGGATGCATGGCGCCGGCCGCAAAGGCCGACGCGCTTCACTGGATGCGGCAGGACGTCAATTCCCGCGTCAACCCCGCCACCAGCAACTTCTGCAGCAACACGCCGCCGGTTCTCACCGACGCCAACAACCCGGCGGGCGGATGCTCGTGCACCGGGATCAGCGGCGGCTCGACCGGCGATCCGCACATCCAGACCCTCGACGGCCTGTATTACGACTTTCAGGCGGCGGGCGATTTCCTGCTGACGACGAGCGGCCCGTCGTTCGTCGTGCAGGTGCGGCAGGCGTGGACGCCGAAGCGGCGCGACGTGGCGTTCAACAAGGCCGTCGCCATGCTCATGGGCAAGACGCGCGTCGCCGTGTTTCTCGATCCGCTCCGGCTCGTCGTCGACGGAAAGGAGACTGAGCTCGCCGACGGCAAGACGCTGAGCTTGCCGGACAACCTCGAGGTCTCGCGCTACGCCAACGTCTTCGTGGTCAGGCATGGCAACGCGGAAACCGTGCGTGTTACGATTGCGGACAATGCGTTCGTGAAAATGCTCGGCGGGCACTACATGGATGTCGCGGTGTCGCTGCACTATGCGGCGGGCGGCATCATGCGCGGCCTGCTCGGCAACGGCAACGGCATCGTGCAGGACGACATCGCCACCCGTGACGGCGAGGTGCTGCGGCAGCCGGTGTCGTTCGCCGACTTCTACCACCGCTATGGCGCAAGCCTTTACATCAGGCCGGAGGACTCGCTGTTCGCCGAAGACAAGGGTGGCGTCGTCAAGAACGAGTTCGAGGCGCCGGAGAAACCGTACACGGTGAAGAACCTGCCGCCCGCGGACTACAGGGCCGCGCGTCGCGCCTGCATCGGCGCGGGCGTCAGGGCGCAGCCCGTTCTCGATGCCTGCACGCTCGACGTCGCCGTGCTGAACAGTCCGGCGATCGCGAAGCTCTACGCCGGCGCAGCTGCTGCGCCAACGGCGGTCATGGAGCCGGGGAGCGGGATAAAAATGTTACCGGGCGGCACGTGCAAAGCGAGCTGCCCCGGCGTGTCGGCCTTGCGCTAGCGAGCCGGTCATCGTCCCGACGTGGAAGATGAGGGTGGACAGCGAGCAACGCCAAACGAAAAGGGCTGCCCCGGCGAGGAGCAGCCCCACGACAAACCGCCGTGTTACCAGCGTCCGCCGCGCCAGACATCCCGCCGAGGCGGTGGCGCGTATTCGACCGGCGGACCGCCGCGGCGCCGGGTTTCGTACTGCGGGCCGCGCGCGGGCTGGAACGACGGCCAGAAGCTGTCGGAGAACGCCTGGTCCGTCGGACCGGCCGTGGCGTAGACCTCGCGCGGCGTCACCTCGCGGGTGATGAAGCCGCCCTGCGGCTGGTTCGACAGCACCGCGACGAACTCGGTGCGATAGTTGGTTTCTGCTGTCAGCGGCTCATCCGAGACGATGATCGAGGAGCGCGGCTGCGCGGTCGCAGCGATGCGATCGAGCACCTCTTGCGGGATGGTGATGCGGTCGAGCGCGGCAGCCGCGCCCTCGGTGTCGTCGATGCTCACCGCGGTCCAGCGCAGGCCCGCGTCGCTCTTGGCCACCGCCGTGAACACGTGCGTGCCGATCGGCTTGCTTGCATTCCTGATCGTGATCGGCGCCTCGAAGGAATCGAACACCTCGCCGCCACCGTCCGGCGCGGGCTTGTGGGTGTTGCGGCGGACGTAGATCCGCTGCGTCGCGCGGCTGATGTAGATCGAGACCGGCTCGAGCGCGAGTTTGGCGTCCAGCGCCGCCTTGGCCGTGGCGGCCTTCGTCGCCTCGGCGGCCTTGACGGTGTCCTTTGCGGTGGCGGCGGCGTCGCGTTTGGCCTGCGCCGTGGCGGTGGCGTCGTCGAATTTCTTCGCGGCCTCGGTGGCGCTGGCCGCGGCCTTTGTCTTGCGTTCCTCGGCACGCGCCTTCGCTGCGTCGTCCTTGGCTGAAGCGAGCGCCTTCTCGGCGGCAGCGAGTTCGGCGTCGGCGCGAGACTTCGCGGACGTGGCATTGCGCAGCGCTGCAGCCGCGGCGGCGGCGTCGCGCGGTGCGGTGCGTGCAGCCTTCTTCGCGGCGTCGGCGGCTTTCGCAGCCTCGGCCTGTTCGCGCGCGAGCGTTTGCGCGCGTTCCGGGGCGGCAGCGATGGCCTCAGCCTTCGGCACGAGCAGCGCGGGGTGCGCGATCTCGACCGGTGCGGCGTCGTTCGGCGAAATGATCACGCGCATGCCGATGCGCGTCTTGTCGAACAGGCGCTGCGCGAAGCCGAACGGCATGCGCACGCAACCGTGCGAGGCGGCGTAGCCCGGCAGCGGTCCGCCATGCAGCGCGATGCCGTTCCAGGTGATGCGCTGCATGTGCGGCATGTGCGCATCGTCGTACATGTTGGAGCGGTGGTCTTCCTTGCGCTCGACCACGGCGAAGATGCCGGCGGGCGTCTCGCGTCCCTTGACGCCGGTGGAGACCGGCGCGCGCAGGATCCAGCCATCGGCATCATAGAGGGTGACGTGCTGGGTCTTGATCGAGACGATGGCCATCAGCGGCTCACCGGCGGTGCGCGGCGCGGTTGCCTCGGTGATCTGCGCAGGACGCGCGGCCACGCGCTGTTTTTTCGGTGCGCCCGTGCTCTGCTGGGCATCGGCAGGGCCGGTCAGCAGCACGGCGGTTGCGGCGAGGGCCATCGTCGAAAATGTGACGAGCGCGGCCACGCGCCGCCCTCGCGTCACCGCCGGGGTGGAGCGCGCCGTCGCAAACCGATTGACCATTCCATGCCCCAAATGAGCCAGTGCCAGTGATGCCGATCTGAATCGGAATGTTAAACCGGCGCGCGGTGCTGCGCCATCGCGCGGCCGTCACTTTTCCGCGGGTGGGGATGTGAGCAGCAGCGCGCTGCCGCTCGCTCTTTTTTAAGTTCCCGACTTGATCTGCGCCACGGCGGTCGCGACCAGTTCGTCCATCTTCGCGCGCACCTGCTGCTCGGTGATGCCCTTGGCGGCGAGGTCTTGGGTGACCTTGCGCAGCACGTCGGCGTCGCCGGCCTCGTCGAAATCGGATGCGACGACTTCTTTCGCGTAAGCGGCAGCCTCATCGCCGGTCTTGCCGAGCAGTTCCGCGGCCCACAGGCCGAGCAGCTTGTTGCGGCGCGCCTCCGCCTTGAACTTCTGCTCCTCATCGAGCGCGAACTTCTTCTCGAAACCTTCCTCGCGCTTGTCGAATGTCGTCATCTATCTGTCCTCACTGCTTAAGGCGGCTGGAGCTGAAGTTTGAGGGGCGAAACGGCGCCGGACGGGCCGGATTTCTCGCCCCTGCATATATGGTTCCGATGGCGCGAGGCAACCGGCGAGAAGGTCGCATCACATCGGGATAACCGGCCCGATAACACCTTGGATCGATTGTGCTGGCACCCCCGATCGGGTAGGTTGCGGCGAGGCTCGGTTCTCGTTCTGTTTCCAGTGCTGAACGGGGGTTCCAAAGCCTTCGCGGCAGCTCCGCCGCGGACCGTCTATCAACCGGAGCCAGCCCGTCCATGGACTTCAACAACCGGTACATCCCCATGAGCCGTCGACGTCGTATTTATGAAGGCAAAGCCAAGGTTCTCTACGAAGGTCCGGAACCGGGCACGCTGATCCAGCACTTCAAAGACGACGCCACCGCGTTCAATGCGAAGAAACACCAGGTGATCGAGGGCAAGGGCGTCCTCAACAACCGGATTTCCGAGTATGTCTTTCAGCATCTGAACGACATCGGCGTGCCGACGCATTTCATCCGCCGCCTCAACATGCGCGAACAGCTGATTCGCGAGGTCGAGATCGTGCCGCTCGAGGTGGTGGTGCGCAACGTCGCGGCGGGTTCCCTGTCGCAGCGCCTCGGCATCGAGGAGGGCACGCAGCTGCCGCGCTCGATCATCGAGTTCTATTACAAGAACGACCAGCTCAACGATCCGATGGTTTCCGAAGAGCACATCACCGCGTTCGGCTGGGCGACGCCGCAGGAGATCGACGACATCATGGCGCTCGCCATCCGTGTCAACGATTTCCTCTCGGGCCTCTTCCTCGGCATCGGCATCCGCCTCGTCGATTTCAAGATGGAGTGCGGGCGGCTGTTCGAGAACGACATGATGCGCATCATCGTCGCCGACGAAATCTCGCCGGACTCGTGCCGGCTGTGGGACATCAAGTCGAACGAGAAGCTGGACAAGGACCGCTTCCGCCGCGATCTCGGCGGGCTGCTGGAGGCTTACACCGAAGTCGCCAAGCGTCTCGGCATCCTGATCGAGAACGAGCGTCCGGCCGGTTCGGGCCCGGTGCTGGTGAAGGGCTGAGCCCTTCACCACGCGTTCCGTGAACTGCTAGCGCCGAATTCTCAGCGCCAGACGTCAGCGATATTTGCGGTTCGAGCCGGAATAAGACGGCGCCGAGTAGGTGTTGCTGCGCGTCGTGGTGGTGCCGTAGGCGCGCTGTGTGGCATTCGACAGGCTCTTGTATTCACGATCCTGACGGCTGCGCTGCGAGTAATAGCTCTGCGCATCGGCGGTTGCAGCGAAAGCGGTGGCACCGACAACGGCGAGCAGAGCAACCCAAACAATATTCTTCATCAATACGTCCCCTGATTGAAACAATGTGCTGCCGTATCAGGCAGCCTTGAGTCCGTCAAATCGGCACGTGTGGATCATACTGCGGCGTATGCTGGTGCTTACGTGCGTGCGGAAAGACCGCTTCCGGGCGTTCGGCGGCGGGTCAAATCTCTCTGTGCGTCCGGCACAAAACGGCTGATTTGCACGCGCATATGTTGTAACCAGAAGTCTGAATCTCCCCCGCCAATCCGAGGCCAGAATGAAAGCCCGCGTCACCGTTACCCTGAAGTCCGGCATCCTCGATCCGCAGGGCAAGGCGATCGAGGGCGCGCTGAAATCGCTCGGCGTCGAAGGCGTCGCCAGCGTCCGTCAGGGCAAGGTGTTCGACATCGAACTGGCCTCCGGCGACAAGGCGAAGGCCGAGGCGCTGCTCAAGGAAGCAGCCGACAAGCTGCTCGCCAACACCGTGATCGAGAACTACCGCGTCGAGGTCATCTGATTTTCTCGATGCGTTGATGTCGGGGATGCGCCGGATATCTCCGGCGAGCGACGGGAGAGGCGGCAGCCGTGCGAACTGTGGCGACCTTCGTTGCGCTGGCGATGAGTACCGCACTCGCGGTCGCGCAGCAGGCTGATCCGGCGAAGCCGAAAGATGCGCCGCCGGTTCTCGGCAACAGCGTCCAGATCACCAGCCGCGCGCCCGACCCGGAAAAGTGGCTGTCCAAGACCGACCCCAAGACAGGCACGCGCGACTTCGTCTGCAAACCGCTGGCGTGTCCCGATGCCGCGCGCGTCAAGCTGATCAACCGGCGCAGCCCAACCCGCAATCCCGACCCGAAGGCGCTGGAGAAGTTCGCCAAGGTGGATTTCCCGAAGAGCCTGCAATCGACCAGCGCGCCGGTGGACGATCTCGGCAACAGCAACGGCCGCCGTGTCGAAACACTCGCGGCCGCAACGGCGACGCTGAAGGGCTATCCCGGCGTCTCGAACGAATCGAAAATCACCACCGGCGACAAGGTGGTCTATCTCAACGTCGCGATCATCTTCGCCGGTCCGGCGATGATCCAGATGAGCGCGTTGTCGCCCGATCGCGAATTCTCGCAGAAGATTCTGGCGCAGTTCGTCGAATTGCTGATCATCAAGGACGCGCCGGCGCCCGCCGTTCCGCCGCAGCTTTCGCCGCCGAACAGGCAACAACCGAAGCAGCAATCGATCTAAAGCTTCACGTTCCGATGGAAGCGAGGGGCAATTCTCCCTCCCCCTGAAAGGGGGAGGTTAAGCGCGACGCCAGGCCGCTCCGCTTCTAAAGCCATCCGGCTTTGCGGAAGCGATAAAACAGTGTCGCGCATGCGGTCAGGATGATCGCGAGCACTGCGTAATAGCCGTACTTCAAGTCGAGTTCGGGCATGTGCTTGAAATTCATGCCGTAGAGGCCCGCGATCGCGGTCGGGACCGCGATGATCGCCAGCCATGACGCCAGCTTCTTCGAAACCGCCGTCTCCTGCGCCTGACCGACCAGAAGGCTGGCTTCGAACGCGAATGCCAGAACCTCGCGCATCGAATCGATCTGCTCCTGAACGGTTTTCACATGGTCGGTGACGTCGCGAAACAGCGGCTGCATCGTGGCGCGGATCATCGGCAGGCTGTCGTGCTCGAGCCGCCTGCAAACCTCCACCAGCGGCCCCACTGCGTTGCGCAGCCGCAGGAGGTCGCGGCGCAGCAGATAGAGCCGCTCGATCTGGGCGCGCGTCATGCCGTTCGCGAGCACCAGTTCCTCCATCGCTTCGATCTCCTCCTGAATCGTCTCCAGCACCGGCGAGTAGTTGTCGACGATGAAATCCAGAATTGCGTAGAGGATGTAGTCCTCGCCACGCGCGAGCGCTCGCGGGCAGCTCTCGCAACGCTCACGCACCGGCGCGTACGACGTCGACGCGCCGTGGCGCACCGAAACCAGATATCCTTCGCCGACGAACAGATGGGTTTCGCCGAATGCGATGTTGCCATCGACGAGCTGCGCGGTGCGCGCCACGATGAACAGCGCGTCGCCGTATTGCTCGATCTTAGGCCGCTGATGCGCGTGGTTGGCATCCTCGATGGCGAGGTCGTGCAGCTCGAATTGCCGCTGCACGCCGGCCAGCAGCGCGATGTCCGGCTCGTGAAGGCCGATCCAGACCACATGCCCGGGGCGGTTGCGCCAGCTCGATGCCTCCTCGATGGCGATATTGGCGACCCGGCGGCCATCGACATAGACCCCGGCGGCGACGATGCCTTCGGCCGATACGGGCTCGACAGGGGAGGCAGGAGATGATGCGACGGTCATGGCTTTCATCTCCCGATCAGTGCTGAATTGTTGTTGAGCGTTGCTTGTGGGTCACGACGCTAGCACTGGAAAAAGTGGCGTCAATTGGCTAAGTTAGCTGCATCCATGGGCGATGAATCGCCGCTCCTCCGTCAGCCTGGAACACCGTAGTCTGGACCGCCATGAAATCCGCCGTTCTCGTTTTCCCCGGAATCAATCGTGAGCGCGACATGGCGCGCGCGCTGAAGCTCGCCTCCGGCCATGAGCCCGCGATGGTGTGGCACGCCGAGACATCGCTGCCGAAAGGCACCGACCTCGTGGTCGTGCCGGGTGGTTTCTCTTACGGCGACTACCTGCGCTGCGGCGCGATCGCCGGCCGTGCGCCGGTGATGGATGCGGTGCGCGATTTCGCCGCCAAGGGCGGCCTCGTGCTCGGCGTCTGCAACGGCTTTCAGATTTTGTGCGAGTCGGGCCTCCTGCCGGGCGTGCTGATGCGCAACGCGCAGCTGAAGTTCATCTGCAAGGACGTGCACCTGCGCGTCGAGCGCTCGGATTCGCCCTTCACGCGCGGCTACAATGCCGGGCAGGTGATCCGCGTGCCGGTGGCGCACGGCGAGGGCAACTACGCGGCGGACGCGGAGACGATCAAGCGCCTCGAAGGCGACGGGCGCGTGCTCTATCGCTACTGCAATCCGCAAGGCGAACTCGGCGACACCACTAACATCAACGGCGCGGCGAACGCGATCGCCGGCATCGTCAGCGAGCGCGGCAACGTGCTCGGCATGATGCCGCATCCGGAAAACCACGTCGAAGACATCATGGGCTGCACCGACGGCCGGGGATTGTTCGCGGGCCTGGTGGCACATCTGGAGAAGGCGGCCTGAGGCGATAAGCTGTAGCCCGGGTGGAGCGAAATCCGGGACTCATGCCGACTGCAACAATCCCGGGTGGAGCGCAGCGCAATCCGGGCAACGTTCTTCACGTCTTACGCGTTGACAGTTTACGCGCTGACCGCATTTTCACCGTTTAATACTGCAGGAAAAATTTCATGTTGAATCGATTGATCGTTACCGCAGCCGCTCTTTCCTTGCTGTCGCTGCCGGCCGTGGCTGCGCCGGCCGGTGCTCTCAACAAGACGGTTCGCGCGTCCTTCTCATACTCGGCTCCCGCGAAAGGTTCTGACGGCAGCACGATTTCCGGGACGCGGCAGGTGCAGCGGACTGTTTACGTCAGCAGTCAGGGACGTATCTTCAATCGCCACAACGAGCAGGAAGGCCGCAACACCGTCGCGCGAGAACGCGGCCCCGGCGTGACCAACATGCGATTCAACGGAAACAGCATCATCGGCGTACACCAGCATGCCAGCGGCGCGGCCAGAATGGTCATCAATTTCAGCGCCGATTTCCGGTCATGCACCATCGACGTGGTCGTCGGCGGTGAGGGCGGCAAGCCCGTGCAGTTCAAAGGCTTGAACGGCGTCATGTACACGACGACCGGAAAGCCGCAGATCTCCGGCCAAAGCTGTTCGGTCAGCGAGGGGAATGCGCTCTAGCGATCGGCCTGTCGCCGCACTTATTTTCTTGCGGTTTTCAGAAGTTCTTCGGCGGCCCTGACGCCGCTGTTGGCCTTGAGCGTGAGCGGTGTCGGTTGCGGCTTCCATTCGGAAATCAGCTTTTCCGCTTTCTCAAGGTCCGGTTTGGACAGCATGGACGCCATCTCGTTCACGTTCTTTGGCGGCGCCACTTTCGAGAGTTTGAAATACGCATAGGATAACGACATGTCTTTCGGCGCTGCTTGTCCTGCGGAATACGCCATCGACAATCTCAGGAGGGCCGGGGGATATCCCTGATCGCCCGCCAGCTTCCACCACTTCAGCGCCTCTTCCGGATTTCCTTGCTTGTCGTACATCAGCGCAACATCGTGCTGGGCCAGCGAATACCCGGCCTTGGCGGCGATGAGTTTGTATTTTAGCGCTTCACTCGGGTCGGTTGGGACAACGCCCGCGAACTGCCCGGCATAGTAACAACCAAGCTTGTAGGCTCCGAGCGGATCGCTGGACGCCGTGGATTTCTGAAACCACGCGAACGCCTGCCTGGGATCCTGCCGGGTGCCGATGCCGTTGTTGTGCATCATGCCAACATGATACTGCGCCTCCGCATCTCCCTTGTTGGCCAACGCCAACATCGCATTGAAGGTGTCAGCTTCACTTGCATGGGCAGGCATTGAGAAAATCAAAAGGCACGAAAAAACCAGGGCAGCAAATTTCATGCTGGTTCTCCCAACCAGGCTCGAACGATTTGTATCTTGGTCGCTTGAGACGGGAAAAGGTTCGCACCTCACGACCGTTGGCCGAGATTCCACGGCGGCCGCTTCCATGGCGGCGGTGAAGCGCACGCGCACCCGGGCGGCTTCAAGGGGAGTGTGGGAGCGGCGGGTTGCGCGCCGTCGGCGCCGACCCGCCTTACGGAGTGGACGGCGGCTTCCGCTTCACGCGCTTGATCGTCGCCGAGAACGTGAACAACGGCCGCTCGCCGCAATAGAGCATGCCGCGAAGAAAAATCAGCGAGCCGCCGGCGCGGGTGACTTCACCCCTGCACTCGATCAGGTCGCCCTCGTAGGCCGCATCGAGAAATTCGCTGGAGAACGACACGGTGACGGCCGGGCCCTGCAATTCGCGGGAGGCGATGGCGAACAGGCAGTAGTCGGCGAAGGTCATGAAGCAGCCGCCATGGACGGCGCGCATGCCGTTGAGGTGCTTCTGCTCGACACGGAACGCGCAGCGCACGCGACCATCCTCGCCAACCTTGTGCCAGAACGGCCCGTTGTGGGATTCGAACGTGTCGCGGGTCCAGGTCCGCCAGCCGGCGAACTCGCCTTCGGTGGCGATGAACACGTCGGGGCGGCGATTTGCCATGCTCGGGGGTAGGGTCGCAGTCGTCACGGGAAGGCGTCTCCAGCGTCTGTTTGACGGCGTTAAACAGGTCTGTGTGCTTTCTGTAAAGCCTCAGCCGCGCATAGGTTGGCCGCTCATGAGCAGGCGGCGCGATGACGCCGGCGGACCACTGTCCGCCGAACACATTCCCGGGGATCACCTTGCGCGCGAGCGAATCCGCCAGATGCGCTGGCGCAAAACAGCTGTATCACTTTGGCTCAACTGCCGTGCCGCCATAAGAACCCTTTTGTACAAAAGGACAATTCCTCCGCCGTTCAGATGCTAGGGTTCCGTGGAACGACGCCGAGGCTGCATGCTGCTCACATCTCCCAGAGCCCCAGTCAAAATCTCAGATTGGCAGATTTTGCGTCAGCTGACGCGAATGATCGCGGGATGTTGCTTCCTGCTCCTGGGAGCCGCTCCGGGTCTGGGACTGGAGGCAGTTACCGTACAACTCAAGTGGAAACATCAGTTTCAGTTTGCCGGCTACTACGCCGCCATCGAACAGGGCTTCTATCGCGACGCCGGCTTCGACGTTGCGGTCAACGAAGGCGGTCCCGGAATTGACGTCGCCGATCTGGTTTCCAGTGGTGCTGCAGATTTCGGTGTTTGCACCACCAACGTTCTGCGCGAGTGGTCACAGGGGCGGCGAATGGTCGTCCTGGCCACGATTTTTCAGCGCTCGGCAGCTGTCATTCTTATCGGGCGCAGAGCTGTCATCAGCAGCGCGTCCGACCTGCGAGGGCGTACCCTCATGGATGCGCCCGGCAGCGATGAAATCGCGGCGATGCTCAAACGGGAAGGAATTGACTACGGTTCGCTCTCAAGGATCGTCCATGACGGCGACCCGCGAGGTCTGCTGAATTATGCCGACGCCATGGTCGCAAATGTCGGCAGCGATCCGATCGTTCTGGAGCAGCTTGGATATACATATCGCACGTTTGCGCCCTCGTCCTACGGCATCGATGTCTACGGGGACAATCTCTGCACTTCGGAATCGCGCGCAAGGAAACAGCCCGGCCGTGTCGCCGCTTTCAGAGCCGCCACGCTGAAAGGCTGGGCCTATGCGGTCGAAAACAAAGAAAGCGTGGTCGACCTCATCATCAGCAAGTATTCGAAAAAGAAGAATCGCGAAGCATTGCTCTATGAGGCCGAGAGTACGAGCAGGTTGGTTGGATACGATCGTCAGCGGATAGGAGAACATACCGACGCTCGCTGGCAAAGCATTGCGTCTACCTATCGCAGCCTGGGCCTTATTCCGACCGATGTCGTGCCAGACGGAATGGTTTGGCACCCGGAAACGAGATTTCTGAAGCTCGGGCTTATGCTGCTTTTCGGAGCAGCCGGATTGGCTCTCGCTGCAGTCCTTGCCAATCGGTATCGCCACCGGTTGCGGGGGAGCTGGTCTGCCAGATTCTATCCATCGTTCGGACAGCCGCGGCTTAGCCTCATCATGACCGTGCTGTTTATCGGGCTCAGTATTCCCGTGCTCATTTTCATACTGATCTACAACTACAACAAGAATTCGGACAGCATGGTGGCGTTGCTCAACGATGCTGTCCTCAAGACCAGTCAAGCTGGTGTCGAGCGCAGCGAGCATCTAATCGAGGTCACCGAAAGTCCCCTGCGGATGCTTGCCGAAATTGGGGCTGCCGATCCAGCCTTCTTCCGAACCGAGCCGAGCCGCGATCTGCTGTATCGGGCACTCATATCCGCGCCGCATATCGATGCCGTCTATGTCAGCTTCGAGGACGGGTATCATCGCGTGGTGACACGTATCGACGAAGATCGCCGGCGGGCTGATCCGCGCATACCCCCGACGGCGAACTGGCATTCAAGCCATATCGATGCGATCTCTTTCTCGATGATGCGCATTCGTCATCGCAAGTTCTTTGATATCTGGCCGAACGAGGTCGGCCGTTACAATGTTGGCACCGATTTCGACATGCGCGGACTTCCCGGTTATCAGTCAGCGAAACTGACCAAAACACTCGCTTTAACCGAGCCGTCCATCAATCCCGATACCGGCTTTCCAATTATCTCCTTGCGTATTCCTATTTACAAAGGAGTGGAGTTTCTCGGCTGCGTATCCGCGAACGTCACCGTCGACGTGCTGTCCCGTTTTCTCGAAAGGCGAAGGGCCAGTACGCGAAGCACGTCGTTCATCGCCGATCGCAACACCCGGAAGATTATTGCGTTTCCCGACAAGCAGAAGAGCGTGCGAGTCGACAATGGCGCTCTGAAAATCGCGACGCTGGCTGATATCGATGATCCGAACGTGCGGGCGGCCCATCAGGAACACATGCGAGTCGGGACCGACAATTTCGTTTTCCGCTCACCTGTGACAGGCGAGGATTTCATCGCGGCATTCGCCAATTTCCCGGATGGATTTAGTCAGGCCTGGCAAGTGATTACCTTGACGCCGATCGATGATTTTGTCGGAACGCTCAAGGCGACCAATCGCCTGATGATGGTCATCATCATCGTGCTTACGATCATCGAGCTGTTCTTCATCTATTTCGCGTGCCGCCGGCTGTCGCGGCCGGTGGAGAATGTGTCGCTGCAGCTGCAGGCTATCGAAAGCCTTCAGTTCGACGCGCCGACAGTCCGGCCGTCCAGTATCCGCGAGATTGCGAGGCTGGAATCCGCTGCCACCCTGCTGCGGACGTCGCTGAAATCCTTCTCCTCATTCGTGCCGCTCGATGTCGTCAGACAGCTCATCAAGTCGGGTATCCCCCTGACCCTGGGTGTCGAACCGCGGTTTCTGACGATTTTCTTCTCCGATTTGGAGAATTTTTCGAGCCATTCGGAAACCCTGGAGCCCGCTGACCTTCTTTCCCAGATCTCGACGTATTTGGAAGAAGTATCCGGTGCGATATCGCAGGAGGGAGGGACGGTCGACAAGTTCATCGGCGATGGAGTCATGGCTTTCTGGAATGCACCGCTCGAGCAGACGGACCATGTTCTGCGGGGGTGTGCGGGAGCACTGCGGGCGGCGCGCCGTATGGAGCGCGTCAACGAAGTCTGGAAAGCCGAAGGACGCCCGACAATTCAGATCAGGATCGGACTCAATTGCGCAAACGTTCTGATCGGAAACGTGGGCTCGTCGACGCGGCTGAGCTACACTGCTTTGGGCGACGGCGTGAACGTTGCCGCACGACTCGAGGGCGTCAATAAGCTCTTTGGAACCATTATCTGCATCAGCGACAGCATCTACGATCAGGTTCACGCTGAGATTCTGGCCCGTCCAATCAAGCGAATTCAGGTAAAGGGCCGCAAAACCAAATTCATGATCTATGAACTGCTGGCGCTTCGCGACACTCAAGATCCCGAGCTTTGCATGCGCAACGATGACGCCGAGCGCAGCGAAATGACTTGGCGGGCGTCACGCGAGTTCGAGGCCGGTAACATAGCCGCGGCAGAACGCGCATACGGAGACATTCTCGGCAAGTTTCCGGCCGATCCGTTGGCAAGCATCATGTTTCAAGAGTGCAAGACGATCGCGTCGGTCGCTCCCGCCTAGCCTCTCTCGGTATCAGTGCCCGCTCAGCACCAGCGTCTTGACCGGCAGCAGCAGCGCCTGAATGCGCAACAGCATCGCATGCACGACGCCGACCGCATCGACGGCGTGGAGCCAGAGACGCTTCCAGAATCCGGTGCCCTTGGCCGTGATCACATCGTGATTGCTGGTGTAGGCATTGGCGATGCAGCTGCTTCCGGGCGTCACGCCCTCAAGCCCACCTTTGTACAGCGGCTCCATGAACACGAGGATCGTGCCGGGCCGCACCGTGCCTTGCGCTTCGATCAATTGTTCGCCGCCGCGGAACTGGCCGGCGGCGATGTAATCCTGCACGCCGGTGATGACCATCGGAATGACGGTCCACGGTTTCGAGATGCAGGTGGCTTCGGCGAGCATGCCGATTTTCATCACCTGTG
>JBEIPX010000044.1:0-11784 GCA_040376815.1 Bradyrhizobiaceae bacterium | reverse complement strand
CCGATGATCCCCTCCGGCAAGGCGCACAACGAGATGCTGCTGCCCGCCGAAGCCAATGACGAAGCCACGGCCGCGGCGTTCGCGGGCGGCAAGGCGCTGGTGTGAGACGGCGAAATGTTTGATCTCGGGCAGCTCGAACGTGCATGGGAGGTCGTCAAGGCGGCAATGCCGCCGACGCCCGCGCATGCGTGGCCGCTGCTCGCGGAGCGCCTCGGTACGTCCGTCGTCGTCAAGCATGAGAACCACACGCCGATCGGCGCCTTCAAGGTGCGCGGCGGCCTCGTGTATGTCGAGCGTATGAAGCGCGAGCGCCCGCAGGTGTCCGGGTTGATCTCGGCGACGCGCGGCAATCACGGCCAGAGCCTCGCGTTCGCTGGCCGTCGTTATGGCGTGCCGGTGACGATCCTCGTTCCTCGCGGCAACTCGATCGAGAAGAATAGTTCGATGCAGGCTCTTGGGGCCAACCTCGTCGAATTCGGCGATGACTTCCAGGCCGCGCGCGAGGAAGCCTATCGCCGCGCGGAAGCCAGCGGCCTCGAAATCGTGCCGCCGTTCCACGTCGATCTGATCATGGGCGTCTCGACCTATGCGCTCGAACTGTTCCGTGCGGCGCCGGATCTCGATGTGCTCTATGTGCCGATCGGGCAGGGCTCGGGCATCTCCGGCTGCATGATGGCGCGCGATTTGCTCGGCTTGAAGACGGAGATCGTCGGCGTGCAGTCGACGGAAGCGCCGTCCTACGCGCTGTCGTTCGCCGCGGGTACCGTGGTGACGACGACGACGAGCAACACGCTTGCCGACGGCATGGCGACACGCATTCCAGATCCCGATGCGCTGGCGATCATTCGTAAAGGCGCGTCGCGCATCGTGCAGGTGAGCGACGCGGAAGTCGCCGACGCGATGCACGCCTACTGGACCGACACGCACAACCTTGCCGAAGGCGCGGGCGCGGCTGCGCTCGCCGCCGCTACGCAGGAGAAAGCGAAACTGCGCGGCAAACGCGTCGGCCTGATCCTGAGCGGCGGCAATATCGACTTCGATCTGTTCCGCCAGTGGGTTTCTCCCGGCGTGAACGCGATCGCGACCCAACGACTGACAATGACGGCCTGAACCGAGACAGAACAATGAACCAGCCAGCCTCAGCCTATTTCCTCGAAGAGCAGAAGACGCCGAATGAAACGCACACGCTCTCGGTGCTCGTCGCCAACGAGCCCGGCGTGCTCGCCCGCGTGATCGGGCTGTTCTCGGGCCGCGGTTACAACATCGACAGTCTCACGGTGTCGGAGACCGAGCATCAGAAACACGTCTCGCGCATCACCATCGTGACGACGGGTACGCCGATGGTGATCCAGCAGATCAAGCATCAGCTCGATCGCATGATCCCGGTGTACAGCGTCGTCGACATGACGCTGACGGGCCGTTCGATCGAGCGCGAGCTGGCGATGGTGAAAGTGCGCGGCAAGGGCGACCCGCGCGTCGAGTCGTTGCGGCTGGCGGAAGCCTTCCGCGCCCGCGTGATCGATGCCACCACCGAAAGCTTCGTGTTCGAGATCACCGGCAACAGCGCCAAGATCGACCAGTTCATCGATCTGATGAAGCCGCTTGGCCTCGTCGAGGTCTCGCGGACGGGTGTCGTTGCGATCGTCCGGGGTCCGGAGGGGATGTGAGCCATGTTGGCGCGCGACTGGTTTTATAACGAGAGGCGGCAACTCGGCATCGATTCCGCGGTGGCGCGGCAATCGGCCATTTACGATTCCGACGACAGCGGCAGCCGCGCCCGCTCGACGCTCGCCAGGCTCGGCGTGGTGAAAGGCATGCGCATCGCCGATATCGGCTGCGGCAACGGCACGCTCGCCTGCGAGGCCGCGCGGCTTGGTGCTGATGTGCTTGCGATCGATATCTCGCCGGCGATGCTGGCGCTGGCGACGCATCAAGCCAAGGACATGAAGGTTGCGATCAAGACGCAATCGGCGGGTCTGCTCAGCTTCAAGTACGAACCGAATTCGTTCGATCTGATCGTCAGCGAGTTCACACTGCATCACCTGCCGGATTTCTGGAAGGCGGTGGCGCTGTCGCGAATGTTCAGCGCGCTGAAGCCGGGCGGGCAGCTGTTCCTGCGCGACATCGTGTTCGTCAGCATGCCGGACGGAACGGATCGCGGCGTCGAGCAGTGGGCCGACTTCAACATCAAGAATCACAGCTTCTCGCGCGACGACGTGATGACGCATATGCGCGACGAATACTCGACCTTCGGCTGGGTGATCGAGCGCCTGCTGGCCGATGTCGGCTTCGCGCTGACATCGGCGGATTATCACGGCCCCATGCACGGGACGTATCTCTGCCGGAAGCCTGCGCAAGCGTAGTGTGATCAAAAAATGAATGTGTGCGCTGCGACACGGCGTTTGATCCCATGAAGCCGATCGATATCGCGCTCGCAATAGGCGTTGCCATGGTGTGGGGTGTCGGCTTCATCGCAAGCCGGCTCGCGCTTGATGAGTTGTCGCCGGTGGTGATGACGGCGGCGCGCTTCTCGATCGCGGCCGTACCGTGCCTGTTCCTGCGGCGGCCGGATGTGCCGTGGCCGCTGCTGCTCGGTGCGAGCTTCTCGCTCTTCATGATTCAGTTCCTGGCACAGGCGTACGGCATCACGCACGGCGTGCCGGTCGGGCTTCTGAGCGTGATCGTCCAAAGCCAGGCGCTGTTCACGATTGCTTTCGCCGCTCTGGCGTTTCACGAAATTCCGACGCGCGTGCAAATTATCGGCATCAGCGTCGCGACGCTCGGGTTGCTGATGATCTGCGGCACCGTCGGTTACGACTTCAGCCTCGCAGCGTTCGCGGTGGTGATGACATGCCCGATCACCTTTGCGATCGGCAACCTGCTGGTGCGCAAGGCGGGCAAGGCGCCGATGTTCGAACTGTTCTCGTGGCTGTCGCTGGTGTCGGCCGTTCCGCTGCTGGCACTGGTGCCGTTGACGGATGGGGTCGGTCCGGCGCTTGCGTCGCTACGCAATATGTCGCTGACCGGATGGCTCAGCATTGTCACGATCGGGGCGATCACGACCAGCCTCGCCTACTGGCTGTGGGGCCGGCTGCTGCGCGACTATACGGCGGCGCAGGTCGTGCCGTTCGCGCTGCTGGTGCCCTTCATCGGCTCGGCGTCTTCTGCCATTGTGTTCGGTGAGCGGTTCGGGCCGCTGCGTTTCGCCGGAATGATCACCGTCGTTCTCGGCATTGCCATCATGCTGCTGTTTGGCCGGGCGCGGACGTTGCCGCAGGCGCCGGCATAACGAGAAGCGGGATACGCCATGAACGACAACGAATTTCGCGACTGGAGCCACAAGGCCGCCGACTGGGGCGCTGATTATCGCGCCAGCCTGCGCGATCGGCCCGTACGCGCGCAGACGAAGCCGGGTGCGGTTTTCAATGCGGTCCCCGCGGCCGCGCCGGAATCGCCGGAGGCGATGGACGCAATTTTCGCCGATTTCGAAACGCTGATCCTGCCGGGTATGACCCATTGGCAGCATCCGCGCTTCTTTGCTTACTTTCCTGCGAACGCCGCGCCCGCATCGGTGATCGCCGAGCAGCTTGTGACGGCGATGGCCGCGCAGTGCATGCTCTGGCAGACATCGCCGGCCGCGACCGAACTCGAAACGCGGGTGCTCGACTGGCTACGCCGCGCGCTCGGTCTGCCGGACGGCTTCTCCGGTGTTATTCAGGATTCGGCATCCTCAGCGACACTCGCCGCTGTGCTGGTGATGCGCGAGCGCGCGCTGAAATGGGCCGGCAACAAGGAAGGTCTTCCGGGCCAGAAGCGCCTGCGCATCTATTGCTCGGGGCAGGTGCACACCTCGATCGACCGCGCGATCTGGGTCGCGGGCATCGGTGAGGACAACCTCGTCCGTATTCCGGTCATCGGCGAGCTTCAGGGGATGGACCCGAAGGCGCTCGATGCCGCGATCGCGGCGGATAAGGCAGCTGGCTTTCTTCCCGCGGGCATCATCGCGTCAGTGGGCGGCACCAGCATCGGCGGCACCGATAACATCGCTGAGGTCTGCTCGGTGGCGCGCAAGCACGATCTCTATGTGCACGTCGATGCGGCGTGGGCTGGGTCGGCGATGATCTGTCCGGAATTCCGGCATCTGTGGGCCGGTGTCGAGCAGGCGGACTCGGTCGTGTTCAATCCGCACAAGTGGCTTGGCGCGCAGTTCGATTGCTCGGCGCATTTCCTGCGCGATCCGGAAAGCCTGGTGAAGACGCTGGCGATCCAGCCGGAGTTTCTCAAGACGCACGGTCATGACGGCATCATCAACTATTCCGAATGGTCGGTGCCGCTCGGCCGCCGCTTCCGCGCGCTGAAGATCTGGTTCTTGTTGCGCGCTTACGGGCTCGAGAAGTTGCGCACGATGATCCGCAATCACGTGACGTGGTCGCAGAAGGTGGCGACGCGGCTGGCAGCGACGCCGGACTTCCGCATCACCTCGGCGCCGATGCTGTCGCTGTTCTCGTTCCGCCACGAGCCCAAAGGCGTCCCCGATCTCGATGCACATAATCTCGCGCTGGTCGCCGCGATCAATGACGACGGGCGTATCTATCTCACGCAGACGAAGCTGAACGGACAGTCGGTCATTCGTTTCCAGGCCGGGTCGTTCGACATGGTCGAGGCGGATGCCGATATGGCAGGGGATGTCATCGTCGAGATGGCGCGGAAAACAACGCGCGAAAAATAGAAGGGCTAAATGTCCCAGCAGCTCGTCATCGCCTACATCCTGTTTGCATCGGCCGCGGCGTTCACGCCCGGGCCAAACAACGTCATGCTGATGACGTCCGGGCTTAACTACGGCTTCCAGCGATCGCTGGCGCATCTTGCAGGCGTGACGATCGGCTATTCGGTGATGCTGGGCCTTGTCGGCCTTGGGCTCGGCGCGGTGTTCACGGCGTATCCGATCCTGCAAACGATCCTGAAATATGCCGGTGCGGTCTATCTGACCTGGCTCGCCTACGTCATCGCGACCTCCAAGCCCGCCGACGCCCAATCGGCCGCCGAAGGGAAGCCAATGACGTTCACCGGCGCCGCGCTGTTTCAGCTGGTCAACGTCAAGGGCTGGGTCATCGCGGTCGGCTCGGTCTCGGCCTATGCCGCGATCGCCAACTATCCCTGGAACATGATCCTGCTGGCTGCGATTGTCTGCGTCATCACGCTCGGCTCATCGCTGACCTGGCTCCTGTTCGGAACCGCGCTGCAATCGCTGGTGAAGTCGCCGCGCGCCATCCGCATCTTCAATATCGCCATGGCGGTGCTGCTTCTGGCTTCGCTCTACCCGGTTCTGGTGGAGCCGTGAGCGGCATGCCAGTGTTCCCGAATCCGAAGTTCGCTGAACTTGCTGATCACGCCGAACAAACTTCGGATTCGGGAAGAACACTGGCCACGTTAAATTGCAATGCCGTTTTGGTTCGGAAATCCCCTTCAGTGTCGCAGCGGGTGCTGGGGGATTTCCGAACCACGGCATTGGCTCCATGCATAAAGTCACCGTCCGGAGGGCCTTTCGGGCTTGTCTGGACCCCACAGCCGCTTTAGACAGCAGCGGCCATTCAAAGCGGGCGGCAGGGGGTTTGTTGCGCCGCCAAATAGAGGAACGACCATGCGCGTTTATTACGATCGTGATGCGGACATCAATCTCATCAAGGGCAAGAAGGTTTGCATCGTCGGCTACGGCAGCCAGGGCCATGCGCATGCGCTGAACCTGAAGGACTCCGGCGTCAAGGAAGTGGCCATCGCGCTGCGCAAGGGTTCGGCGACCGCCAAGAAGGCGGAGAACGCCGGCTTCAAGGTGATGGAAGTCGCCGAAGCCGCGAAGTGGGCCGACGTGATGATGATGCTCACCCCGGACGAACTCCAGGGCGACATCTATCGCGAGAGCCTGCACGACAACATGAAGAAGGGCGCGGCGCTGCTGTTCGCGCACGGCCTCAACGTGCACTTCAACCTGATCGAGCCGCGCGCCGACATCGACGTGCTGATGGTCGCGCCGAAGGGCCCGGGCCACACAGTGCGCTCGGAATATCAGCGCGGCGGCGGCGTGCCCTGCCTGATCGCGATCCACAAGGATTCGTCGGGCAACGCCCACGACCTCGGCCTGTCGTATGCATCGGCGATCGGCGGCGGCCGCGCCGGCATCATCGAGACGACCTTCAAGGAAGAGTGCGAGACCGATCTGTTCGGCGAGCAGGTCGTCCTCTGCGGCGGTCTGGTCGAACTGATCAAGGCTGGCTTCGAGACGCTGGTGGAAGCCGGCTACGCGCCGGAGATGGCCTACTTCGAGTGCCTGCACGAAGTGAAGCTGATCGTCGACCTGATCTATGAAGGCGGCATCGCCAACATGAACTACTCGATCTCGAACACCGCCGAGTACGGCGAATACGTCACCGGCCCGCGCATCGTCACCGCCGAGACCAAGGCCGAGATGAAGCGCGTGCTCGCCGACATCCAGAACGGCATCTTCACCCGCAACTGGATGCTCGAGAACAAGGTCAACCAGACCTCGTTCAAGGCGACCCGCGCCAAGCTCGCCGCGCATCCGATCGAGGAAGTCGGCGCCAAACTGCGCGACATGATGCCGTGGATCAAGAAGGGCGCCTTGGTCGACAAGACCAAGAATTAATCTCGCCTTCGATCTCAGAATTAGTCAGGCCGTCATCCTTCGGATGGCGGCCTTTCTGTTTCAGGCGAGGCCGAGTGCGCGAATGACGGCGCGCTGATCGAAGTAGGGCCGCTCGCAGATGATCTTGTCCGAGCCGGCTGCGAATTCGAAGCTCGCCATCATGCGCACGCGAAACGCCTTTCCGGTCGGTGCGATCTCGCCTTTCGGCGTTTTCAGCGGGCCGAGATGCGTGCCGGTCAGCCAGAACTCGACCAGCACCGTGTCGCCGCCGATGCCGATGGCGATGATCTCGTTGCCCTGATCGGGAAACGGCGTGCGCGACATGGCAAAGTAGCTGCGCACCGCATCCTCGCCGTCGAACACCGTGCCTGCGCCATAGAGCTCGTAACGGGGATGCTCGAAGGTCGAAATCACGCCGTCCCAGTCTCCGACGCATTCGAGCCGCATGTGATCGCGCACCATCTGGATGCGGGCGGTGCTGAGCTGATCCATTGAAGGTCCTCGCGGCGATGTGACGTCGTTTTGGCTCGGGTTTGGCTCGCATATGGTAGAAGCCATGATGTCAGGGATCAACGCTATCATCGCCGGGGAATTGTCATGCAGTCGATCGTCATCACCGGGACATCCACCGGCATCGGTCACGCGAGCGCGAAGACGCTGATCGCACGCGGCTTCCGCGTGTTCGGCAGCGTCCGCAAACAGGCGGATGCCGATCGGCTGAAGGCCGAATTCGGCGCGAATTACGTGCCGCTGATCTTTGATGTCACCGATGAGGCGGCCGTGCATGCGGCGGCCCGCGAGGTGAGGGGCGCGTTGAATGGCGAGACGCTGAAGGGCCTCGTCAACAATGCCGGCGTTGCCATCGCGGGCCCGGCGCTGGAGATGTCATCCGATGATTTCCGCAAGCAGATCGATATCAACGTCATCGGGCCGTTCGTTGTGACGCAGGCCTTTGCGCCGCTGCTCGGCGCCGATCGCTCGCTGAAGGGTGCGCCGGGGAGGATCGTGATGATCTCGTCGGTCGCCGGCAAGCATGGTAACCCGCTGCTGTCGCCTTACAGCACGTCCAAGCACGCGATCGAAGGTTTTTCCGAAAGCCTGCGCCGCGAGCTGATGCTGTACGGCATCGGTGTTGTGATTATCGGCCCCGGCGCGGTGAAGACGAATATCTGGGACAAAGTCGATGAGATCGATGTCAGCCGTTACGACAACTCCGAGTACCGCCCGGCGCTGGAGAAGTTGCGGGCCTATGCCCGGCAACTGGGCGAGAAGGGGCTCCCGGCCGAGCAACTTGGAGAACTGGTGCATCATGTCCTGACGGATCCGAAACCGAAGGTCCGCTATCAGGTGACGCCGGAGCCCGGACGGATGTTCCTGGCCCGGTTCCTGCCACGGCGGATGATGGATCGGCTGGTCGGGAAGCAACTTGGCCTGCTGCCGAAGCAGGGCTGAGCTTCCAGTGGCCGAATAAAGGGCGAGGCCGCCTGAACCGCCGCTGAATAAAGGTGCCGGTAACCTGCGGCTTTAGACCAAGTTGCGCCAGCATAACAGTTACACTACGGTTTTGTGACACGGCGGCATCTCCGGCTGCGCCGTCTTGCCCGCTGGCTGCCGCCAGTTTCAGGCTTCACCCGCGCCGGGCGTTGTTTGCGTCCCTGATGACGTCGCTGCCGCCCCCAGTTCCTTCGGTTCAGACGCTTTCCGGTGCTCAGCCGATTGGCATCTGGCGCGGACTTGCGGTTGGCGCACCCCATCTCGCGGCGGTAACGGTCATGTTCCTGACCGAGCCGGATTTCGGGCAGCGGCTGTTCTTCGCTCTTGCATGGGGCCTCGTGAATGCGCTCTGGCTGCTCGTGCTGCGCCGCCCGGCGCTCTCCGGCGCGCTTTCCTTCGCCCTGCTGACCGTGCTGGTGCTGCTGTCGCAGCTCAAGCACGACATCATGCAGATGACGGTGAACTTCGTCGACGTCATGGTGATCGACCGCGACACCATCGCCTTCCTCTTCACCATCATGCCAAAGCTCGGCTGGCCGGTGCTGGCAGCGTGCATCGTCGCGGTGCCGGTCGGGATGGTGCTCTGGCGTCTCGATCCGTTCCGGGTCCGCCGGTTGACGGCAGCTGCCGTCGCAACGGGATGCCTCGCCGGTCTCGGCGGGCTCGAGGCGATCGCACCGGACGATCCGTGGGAAGGGTATTTGCGCGGCGGCTACGTCTCGAAGTTCGCCCGCTCGGGCGTCGCAGCCGTCTCCGAATTGCGTCAGCACGGCTTCATGCAGTCGGATGCGGCGGTTGCCGAGCGGCTGCGGCTGCCGCTCGAAGACGCCTGCCATCCGGCAGGACGGCGGCCACATATCGTCATGATCCATGACGAGTCGAGCTTCGACATCCGTCAGGCCGAGGGCATCAAGGTTCCAGCCGGATACGGCCGCCATTTCCTTTCGGGAGACGGCAAGGCGCGCAAGTTCATGGTCGAGACGTCGGGCGGCGCCAGCTGGTTCACCGAGTATAACGTGCTGGCCGGGCTCTCCTCGCGGTCGTTCGGCCGCTTCTCGTATTTCGTCACGCGGATCGCCGCGAACCGGGTCGAGCACGGCCTGCCGCTCGCGCTTGCGCGCTGTGGCTACGCAACGACCTCGCTTTATCCGGCGCACGGCGCATTCATGAATTCGCGCCAGTTTCACATGACGACAGGCATCCAGAATTTCCTCGATGCGCGCGATCTCGGCGCGAAGGGGCTCGAGCCCGACCGCTTCTTCTACGACAGCGCGCTCCGTTTGATGGGAGAGGCATCGGGCAAGCCGCAGTTCATGTACGTCTATCTCGCGGCCAATCACTTTCCGTGGGCGGGGCGCTTGCGGCCGGATCTGACACCGGCGTGGCGCGATCCCGGCAACACGCCGAAGATCGACGAGTATCTGCGGCGGCAGTCCATGAGCGCCGGCGACTATCGCGATTTCCTCGCGCAGTTGAAACTGCGTTTCCCGAACGAGCCGTTCCTGATCGTGCGCTACGGCGATCATCAGCCGGAGTTCTCGTCATCGATCCTCGCGCCGAAGCTCGACGATACGACGCTCGCGCATCAGCATGCTACCTTCCATCCGCGCTACTTCTCGACCTACTACGCAATCGACGCGATCAACTTCAAGCCGCCGGCGGGTTTGCTGGCCATGGAAACGATCGACGCGCCGTATCTGCCATTGGTCGTACAGGAAGCGGCGGGCATCCCGCTCGATCCCGCGTTCGAAGAGCAGAAGAAGATCATGTTCCGCTGTAAGGGTGTGTTCTATGCCTGCAAGGACGGTGCGGAGGTGCGGCGCTTCAACCGGCTTCTGATCGATGCCGGTTTCATCAAGAACCTCTAGCGGGCGGAAGCGAATGTCTGCCGCCGCCGGGTCCGGATCCAATAATAGCCATGCAGGCGCTCCGCCGCGCGCGGTCTGGCTGTGGCGGTTGCAGGCAGCGATGATCACCGCCCTGCATGCCGGCGCACTGCTTCTCCTCTGGAAGACGGAGTACACGCCGTTCGCGCTCGGGCTTTCGCTGGCCGCGTGGGTGTTCCTGAATTGCCTGTTCCTGCTGATGCTGGCGCGGCCCGGCATCTCGGCGATGCTCTCGCTAACCCTCATCGTTGTGCTGATTACGCTGTCGCGCTTCAAGTTCGAGATCACGCAGCTGACGCTGACGTTTCTCGATTTTCTGATCATCGATCGTGACTCGTTCTCGTTCCTGCTGACGATCTTTCCGCGGTTGCAGAACCAGATCGTCATTGCGGCCGTTGTCAGCGTGCCGCTGATGTGGCTGGTCTGGCGCGCCGATCCATTCCGCGTGAAACGCAAACTCGCGGCGATCGGCCTCTCCGCCACAACAGCGGTGATGGCGATTGCCGCGCTGACCAATCCGGAACATCCATGGGAGCCGTTCCAGGGCGTCAATCACATCTCCAATCTGGCCCGCTCGGGTGTGGTGTCGGTCGGACGGCTGACGGCGACCGGCTGGATCGAAGCCGAGCCGCGCGGTGCGCGGGCACTGCTGACTTCCGGCTCTCAGGCGCATGCGGCCATCGGATTGCCGCAGGCGATTGAGCCTTGCGATACCACGGTGAAGCGGCCGCATATCGTCATGCTGCTCGACGAGTCGAGCTTCGATATCACCGCTGCGCCCGGCATCAAGACGCCGGCGAACTACGCCGACTACTTCAAGTCGATTGACGGCAAGCAACGCGCCTTCGTTGCGGAGGCAACCGGCGGGCCGACCTGGTACACCGAATTTAACGTGCTCACCGGGCTTTCGGCGCGCTCGTTCGGCGATCTGAAATTCTATGTGACGCGTATCACCGCCGGCCGCGTCGAGCGCGGACTACCGCAAGCGTTGAAGCGCTGCGGCTACAAGACGTTCTCGCTCTACCCGAGTTACGGCAATTTCCTCGGCGCACGCTCGTTCCAGAAGTCGACCGGCGTCGGTCACTTCATGGATGTCGCCGATATGGGCGCGACGGACGAGCAGCTTCCCGACAAGTTTTACTTCGATCAGGCGTTGAAGATTTTCGAGCGCGAGAAGGCAACGCAGTCGCCGCTCTTTATGTTCGTTTATCTCACGGCGAACCATTTCCCCTGGACAGCGTCTTATCGTTCGGACTTGACGCCGTCAGACTGGAAGCCGCCGGGCAACACCGCGGAGGTCGATGAGTATCTGCGCCGTCAAGCGATGACTGTGAGCGATTATGGCGATTTCGTCGCGCGGCTGAAACGCGATTATCCGAATGAGGAGTTTCTGGTGCTGCGCTTCGGCGATCATCAGCCAGCGATCTCGCAGAAGCTGATGGAGCCCGGCATCGACCAGAAAACGCTGGCGCAGCGGCTGATGAGCGCCGATCCACGCTATTTCGCGACCTATTACGCGATCGATGGTATCAACTATCAGCCGCGCAATCTGTCGTCGGCGCTGCCGAGCCTGGATGCGGCATATATCCCGATCGTGATTCTGGATGCGGCGGGGGTGCCGCTCGATCCGTCGTTCGCCGAACAGAAGAGGATCATGCTTCGTTGCAACGGCGTTTTCTACGCCTGCCGTGACGGCGCCGAGGCGCGGCGCTTCAATCGTCTCCTGATCGATGCGGGTCTGAT
>JBEIPX010000143.1:0-7341 GCA_040376815.1 Bradyrhizobiaceae bacterium | reverse complement strand
GTTGGTGCAGATCACCGTGCGGCCGGTCGCGCAGTTGTCGCACGTGCCGCAGAACACCGAGAGGCAGGTTACCACGTGATCGCCCGGCTTCACGTAAGTCACATCCGCGCCGACCTGTTCGACGACGCCCGCCGACTCGTGTCCCAGCACCGCGGGAAGCGGGTGAGGGTACAGTCCCTCCATGAAGTGCAGGTCCGAGTGGCAAAGGCCAGCGACCTTGGTGCGGATCAGGACCTCGCGCGGTCCAGGCTTTTGCAGGATGACATCTTCGATCGCCAGCGGCTGATTGATGGTGTGCAGAACGGCGGCCTTCATCGCGTTTCCCCATTATGTTTGTTGGGAACAGCTAATCCGGTTTTGGGCCAGTTGCGCAAGCCGCGAAAGCTGTTGCAATTTCAAACCGGCTGCACCCGCGCAGGTCAGGCGGGGTACCGGTCGTTGCTGGAGGGCTTCAGCGTCCCATAGCCGATGGTCCAGCGCAGCGGACCGGGTTGATCGCCCGATGCGTTCAGTTGCACGCTGATCCGCCGGTCGCACGCAGCCGCGAGCCCGTCGACCATGCCGGAGAGTGCGGAAACGCAGCTTCGATCGTGGTCGGCGAGGCCGGCCATGTTGCCCCACTGTTTCTGGACGACGACGACCTTGCCACCTTCTCGAGTAAGCGAGGCCTCATCGCCTTGGGCTTCAAACAAGGCAAGCAGAAGATTCGCAAAGCCTTCCGGTCCTTCGCCAGTCCCGCCGAGATGCGGCGCGATGTCGGGTCCGAGCTGCATGCCGACGAGCTTGCCGTTGGTGTGGAGTAACGGCGCCGCGACGTCCGATCCGAACAAGCTGGCCGCGACAGGCAATCCCGTCCGCACGTACTCCATCGCATAGTTGCGGTAAGCCTTGTCCAGTCGGGCTTTCGGCCAGTTCTGGCCGCCGAGTTCGGGTGCTTTTGCCGCATCGAACAGCGGCGCCTCCAGGCCGGGCTCGAAACGCAGACGCTCCTCTGGCTGGAGCTCGCGATCATACTCGTAATAGAAGCCCTCGAGCCCGTTCTCGCCGTCGACGGTCTGCTTCGTGCAGACGAAACCCATGCGCGGGTTCTTCAGCGATGCGCCGTTATGTGCGTGCCAGCCGCGCAGCATTGCTGCCGAGACCTCGCTCGGGATCGCGCAGATCGCCGTGCCTTTCCAGATCCAGCGCGGCGGCGGATAACGCACCCACGCCTTGCGGTCGGACTCGTACATGTATTCGACCGACACGCCGCCGATGAAGTTGCTGAGGTAGTGATACTGCGCGGCGGCGACCGGATGCGGCAGCTTGTCGAGGCCGAGTTTGATCAATCCCGGAAGAAACCGCTCGTGATGCTGCCGCCGGAAGACACGGAAAACGAACTCGGCGGCGTCGGCCGGATTGCGCCGCGTCACCAGCGTCATGATCAGCCCGGTGAAATACGCGTGGTAAAGGTCGGCGACGGCGTGCCACGGATTGGGCTCGAATGACGCGGACCGGGGCGCTGTGGCGGCTATCGTGACCATGAGCTTCCTCGCATTTTTATGTTGCGAGGAAGCTAGCACTCGCACAGTGAAATGCCACGATCGCTGCGCGCGGCTTACGCCGGCGGCGGCACCGATATCTTCACCGACTCGCGCTGCATCATCTTTTCGTGGAAGGCGGCAAGGTTCGGAAACGCCTTGCGCCATCCGCAATCGGCAAAGCGGAAGTCGGCGTAGCCGAGCGCGCAAACGATTCCGATCTGCGCGATGTCGAGTGGCCGTGACAACGTATCGGCACGGTTGTTGAACATCTTGAAGCCCTGCCAGGCGCGCTCCCACTGGTCGTCGAGCCACACCGGCCAGCGATGCTCTTCCGGGCGGAGCATCTTCTCGTACCGGCAGAGCAGCATGGCGTCGAGCATGCCCTGCGTGATCGAATGCTCGGTCTTGACGCGCCAGCGCTGCGGCCCGGAAGCCGGGATCAGTTTGCCGCCAGCGAGTTCATCGAGATATTCGACGATCACGTATGAATCGACGATGACCTGGCCGCCGTCGAGGACCAGCGCCGGCAGCTTCCGCAGCGGGCTGATGTCGCGGGAGTACTCCTCGTTCAGCTTGCCGGGGCTGACCGTCGTCGGAACGAATTCGATTTTGTCGGTCAGGCCAAGCTCGATCGCGGCAATGCGAACCTTCCGGGCGAAAGGCGAGGATGGAGAAAAGGTAAGCTTCATGTGAGGATCGTTCCTGCAGGAGCAATGAGAAGGACGCGCGTCACGGCAGCATGACGGCAAACCTGTGTGGCACCACAGGGCAACCTGTGATGCCGTAACTGCGTGGTGTTACGCGGCGACGATCTTCTGCCGCTGCTCGCCGAGACCCTCGATGCCGAGCGCGACCTCGTCGCCAACCTCGAGAAACTTCGGCGGCTTCATGCCGAGACCGACGCCAGGAGGCGTGCCGGTGGTGACGATGTCGCCGGGCAGAAGCGTCATGAACTGCGAGACATAGGCCACGGCCTTGGCGACCGAGAAGATCATCGTCTTCGTCGAACCGTTCTGGCAGCGTTTGCCATTGACATCGAGCCACATCGCAAGATTGCCGGGGTCCTTCACCTCGTCCTTGGTGACGAGCCAGGGGCCAACGGGACCGAAGGTGTCGTGCGATTTGCCCTTGGTCCACTGGCCGAGGCGCTCGATCTGGAAGTTGCGCTCGGACACGTCATTGCAGACGCAGTAGCCGGCGACGTGGTCCATCGCCTGCGCTTCGCTGACGTACTTCGCGCGCGTGCCGATGATGATGGCGAGTTCGACTTCCCAGTCGAGTTTGGTCGAACCGCGCGGCTTCTCGACGTTGTCGTTCGGCCCGCACAGGCTGGTGTTGGCCTTGAGAAAGAAGATCGGCTCGGACGGCACCGGCGCGCCGGTCTCTGCGGCATGGTCGGCGTAGTTCAGACCGATCGCGACGAACTTCGATATGCCGGTGACCGGCGCACCGATGCGCGGCGACCCCGAGACGGCAGGAAGCGCATTGACGTCGATGGCGGCAAGTTTCTTCAGGCCCTCGGGCGAATAGGCGGCGCCATCCAGATCCTTCACATGGGCGGACAGATCGCGGATCTTGCCGGCGCTGTCGAGAATTCCGGGCTTTTCCTGGCCGAGTGCGCCGTACCGAAGCAACTTCATTGGATCGTCCTTCCCTGCGGATTTCTTGTTGCCGCCTTTCATGGAACAGGGACCGGAAAAATTCAACCGGCGCAGGCGCATAGGCGCAGCGCCCGTTTGCCGAAAAGCGCCTCAAATAAGGGGCTTTCTACGCTGCGGTGCGAAAGATTGGCGGTCAGAAATTCGGCAGATCGCTTTAGATGGCGAGCAGTTTGAAAGCGTCGCCGTCGCGCTTAAGATAGCCGGGATCGAAATGCCCGCCGATGATCATCGTCGGCGTACCGGCAAAGCGCGAGAAGATCTCGCGCCGAGTCTTCGCCGACTGCAGGGGGTCGGAATCGACGGTCGCCGACCAGTCGAGGTGAGCCATCTGGCAAGGATTATGGGCAACGTCGCCACTGATGAGGCCTTCCTCGCCATCTGACTTGATGTGGATGCAGACATGACCCGGGCTGTGGCCGAAGCTCGGGATCAGCGTCAGCTCGTCGGTGAGCTTGTGATCGGGCGAAACCAGATCGACAAGCCCTGCCGCAGCCACCGGCTTGACCGAGTCTTCTATGACATTCTGCTGTTCGTGCGTGCCGTTGCCAGCCAGCCAGTGATCGTACTCCGGCTTCACGAACACATAGCGGGCATTCTTGAACGTCGGTACCCATTTGCCGTCGACGAGCTGCGTGTTCCAGCCGACGTGATCGACATGCATGTGGGTGCAGAACACCGTGTCGATCGAGTCCGGCGGATAGCCGGCGGCGGTCATACGATCGAGGAAATCCGTGTGCAGGTTATTCCAGGTTGGCACACTGCGGCCCTGCTTGTCGTTGCCGAGACAGGTATCGACGACGATGCGCCGGTTCGGCGTTTCAACGATGAGCGACTTGATGGTGAGCCGTAGCTTGCCTTCGTCGTTGGCGTACGCCGGCGCGAGCCAGGAAATCTTCTGACATTCCTGATAGGTCGCTTGTGGCAGGATGAAGCGCGTGCCGCCGATCGCCTCGATCTCCGCGACCTTGGTGATCTTCACCTTGCCGACCGTCCAGCTGTTGCCTGCGCTCATGCGTCGTCCTCTGCTATTCTTGTTGTCGCGCGAGGATGGGGAAATTACCGGTCGGACGCAAGGCGTGCGGTTTCGTCTAAATACACTGCGCTGCCTGGCGTCTCAATACTCCGCATAAATCTCGATGAGGTTGTTCTCCGGATCGCGGAAGAACAGCGTGCGATGACGCCAGTCGGTCAGATCGGTCGGCCCTCTCAGGATCGGAACACCCTTGGCGACAAGTTCGGCGTGGCAGGCATCGACCGCGGGTGGTGGTACGCGGAAGGCGAGTTGGACAGAAGCCGAGCCAGTTACGGTTTCTCCATCTGGGAAATGAGTCCAGCCGCGCGACCGCAACGTCAGCAACGACGAGCCGACACGGAAGCTGACCCAATTCTCGAGATCGGTTTCGATCGGGAATTGCATCACGTCACGATAGAACGCGCGCGTTTCCGCCATCCTGCTGCAAAGAAGGATTGTGTAGTCGAGGTTGCCGATTCCACCCAGAGCCACAGCGATACTCCTCTTCGGAAAATGTCATGCCCGCGACAGGCGCGGGCATGACAAAGATACGGTTGGCGTAGATGGGTTACATCGTGCCCGGGAACGAACCGCCATCGAGCAGGAGATTCTGTCCGGTGATGAAGCCGGCCTTGGCGCCGCAGAGGAATGCGCAGGCAACACCGAATTCTTCCGGATCGCCGAAGCGGCCCGCGGGGTTGTCGTTCATGCGCGCCTTGGTGACTTCCTCGACCGATTTGCCGCTCGTCTTTGCCTGACCGGCGGTGACGGTGCGCAGACGGTCCGTGTCGAATGGGCCGGGCAGGAGGTTATTGATCGTGACGTTGTGGCGCACGGTCTTGCGCGACAGGCCGGCGATGAATCCGGTGAGGCCGCTTCGCGCGCCGTTCGACAGGCCGAGCACGTCAATCGGCGCTTTCACCGCGGCGGACGTGATGTTGACGATGCGGCCGAACTTGCGCTCGATCATGCCATCGACGGTCGCCTTGATCAGCTCGATCGGGGTGAGCATGTTGGCGTCGATCGCCTTGATCCAGTCGTCGCGCGTCCAGTTACGGAAATCGCCCGGCGGCGGGCCGCCCGCGTTGGTGACGACGATATCCGGACTTGGGCACGCCTTCAGCGCGGCCTCGCGGCCGGCGGGAGTGGTGATGTCCTCCGCGACTTCCGTCACGGTGACCTTGGGATACATCTGACGGATCTCGGCGGCAGTCTTGGCGAGGGCATCCTTGCCGCGTGCAACCAGCGTGACGTGCACGCCTTCGCCCGCGAGCGAGATCGCGCAGGCGCGGCCGAGGCCCTTGCTCGCGCCGCATACCAGAGCCTTGCGGCCTGCAATTCCAAGGTCCATCGTTCACTCCCGTCGCGTTTTGCTGTTGTGATGTTCCGCCCGGCGGACATTGCGATCAACGATCGCTGGCCACCGGAGGGCCGCGAAACCCTAGCCGTCTCCGGGCAAAAGTAAATGTCACCTCGCTTTGATGTGAAGCAAGAAATCGTGCGGATCGCCGATGGTTTGCGTTTCTTGCCCCGGACGCAGCGCGGAATGGAATGACGCGCGGCTGATCCGGGGTCGTCGCAACCGCTGTCGCTTGAATGGTCCCGGCTCTGCGACGCAGCGTTGCAGGCTGCATCGCGTCCGGGGACAAGAAATCCTCCTCAATGCACCCGCGCGTCCGCCTTGATCATGTCGGCGGCCTTTTCGCCGATCATGATCGACGGCGCGTTGGTGTTGCCGCCGATCAGGGTCGGCATGATCGAGGCGTCGGCGATGCGAAGCCCCTCGACTCCGTAGACCTTCAGCGCTGGGTCGACCACCGCGAGCGGGTCATCAACGCCCATCTTGCAGGTACCGACCGGGTGATAGACCGTGTCGGCGCGCGCGCGGATGGCGTTACGAATGTCGTCGTCGGTATGGACGTTGGCAGTGAACAGGTCTTCGGTTTCGATCGCCTTCAGCGCGGGCGCATCGAGGATGCGCCGCGTGGTCTTGTAACCCGCGACCATGGTTTCGAGATCGTCCGGATCGCCGAAGAAGTTCGGATCGATCATCGGCAGCTGCATTGGATCGGCGCTCTTCAGCCAGACGCTGCCACGGCTCTTCGGCCGCAGCAGGCAGACGTGGCATGAGAATCCGTTGCCGTAGAACCGCTTGCGGCCGTGATCGTCGACCACCGCCATGCAGAAGTGCAACTGGATGTCGGGAACGTCGATATCTGGCCGTGTCTTGAGGAAGCCGCCGCACTCGGCGATGTTCGAGGTCATCGGGCCGCGGCGCTCGCGGCGATACTGGCCGATGCCCTTGAAGATGCGCTTGATGCCCGGAAACGTCAGGCCGGTGAAGTGGGGCAGGTCGGAGCGGAAGGCGAAGATGAAGTCCGGGTGATCCTGCAAATTCTGCCCGACGCCCGGCAGGTGATGCACCGATGCGATACCATGTTGTTTCAGCGCGGCCGCATCGCCGACACCCGACAGCATCAGCAATTGCGGTGTCTGGAATGCACCGGCGGCCAGGATGACCTCGCGCCGTGCACGGACGATCTTCGTTTCCTTGCCTTGCCGGTATTCGACGCCGACCGCGCGCTTGCCTTCGAACAGGATGCGCGTCGCGTGCGCCTTCGTCTCGACCTTGAGATTGGAGCGCTTGCCAATGTGAGGATGGATATAGCCGCGCGCAGCGCTCCAGCGCTCGCCGTTCTTCTGCGTCACCTGATAGACGCCGGCGCCTTCCTGCTCCTCGGCATTGAAATCGTCGCGGATCGGAAACTGCGCCTCGCGCGCCGCCTGGAGGAAGATCTCGTTGACCGGATTATCGCTCTGGAGCTTGGTGACGCTGAGCGGTCCGCCTTTGCCGTGGTAGGCGCCGTCGAACTCGCTGTTGTCTTCCGAGCGCTTGAAGTAGGGCAGCACGTCGTCATACGACCAGCCGCGATTACCGAGCGAAGCCCAGTGATCGTAGTCCCACCTGTGGCCGCGGATGTAGACCATGGCGTTGATCGCGGAGGAGCCGCCGAGGCCCTTGCCGCGCGGCTGATAGCCGATGCGGCCGTTGAGGCCCTTCTGTGGCACCGTCTCCATGCGCCAGTTGTTGACCGGCCCGGAGACCATCAGCACGAGCGCGCCCGGCGTCGTCACCACCCAGTTG
>JBEIPX010000343.1:0-4020 GCA_040376815.1 Bradyrhizobiaceae bacterium | reverse complement strand
GCCGCACACTTCTGGGACCAGATCGGCCTGCGTCAGGTGCAGCTCGGCTGCGGACTCGTGCTGTTCACCTACGTCGTCACCCACTTCATCAACCATGCACTCGGCAACATCTCCGTCGCGGCGATGGATGGCTTTCTGCACTACCAGATTGTGTTCTGGCGAAGCTGGCCGCTGACGATCGTTCTCTACGGCGCCGTTCTCATCCACATGGGGCTCGGCTTGTGGTCGGTTTATCTGCGCCGCGAATTTCGCTGGAAGATCGCCGAGCCGCTTCAACTGATCCTTGGGCTCAGCATTCCGCTGCTTTTGATCTTCCACATTTCCGGCGTGCGGATCGCGGCTTCGCTCTTCGGCCACGAGAAGCTCTATCCGCAGACGCTCTACGCTTACTGGGTGTACTGGCCAAATCTGGCGGCGCTGCATTACGCCGCGCTGATCGTGTGCTGGGTCCATGGCTGCATCGGCATCTTCTTCTGGCTGCGGTTGAAAACATTCTTTCCCAGGATCGCGCCGTATCTGCTGGCGACGGCCGTGCTGCTGCCGGCGTTGGCGACGCTCGGCCTCTATCAGGGCGGCCGGGAGGTGACGGCGGCGAGCGAAACCGCGCAATGGCGCGCCGAGCACCGCACCGTCGCCAAGACCGGCACCCAGGCGCAGCAGGACGTGCTGGACCGGATCACGCTGAATTTCTCGATCGGCTATCTCGCGGTGATCGCGGGACTGCTTGCGGCGCGCGGGGTGCGTGCCTTGCGCGAACGGCGCGGCAGCACCATCAAGTTCGCCTACGGCGACGGCAAGACCATTCGCGTCGCCAAGGGTCTGAGCGTGCTAGAGGCGAGCCTGCGCAACGACATTCCGCATTCGAGCGTCTGCGGAGGGCGGGCGCGCTGCTCGACGTGCCGCATTCGCGTCGTCAGCGATTGCTCGCGCCTGCCGAAGCCGTCCAAGCGCGAGACGTTCGTGCTCGACCGCGTCGGCTCCAGCACCGATCCGGCGATCCGGCTCGCATGCCAGCTCTGCCCCGAGCACGACATCTCGTTCGTGCCGCTGTTCCCGGCGTCGCTGAAAACGTCGCTGCTCAATGCCGGCCAGCAGACCCGCGTCGGGCAGGAGCGCTACCTCGTCAACATGTTCGTCGACATGCGCGGCTCGACCAAGCTCGCGGAGACGCGGCTGCCATTCGATACCGTGTTCATCGTCAACCGCTTCGTCGGCGCCGTCTCGCAGGCGGTGATTGCCTGCGGCGGCCTGCCGAACCAGTTCGTCGGCGACGGCATCCTGGCGCTGTTCGGCCTCGATGGCGATCCGCGCACTGCCTGCCGCCAGGCGATCAAGGCGGCCGCGGTGATCGCCCTCAATGTCGATGATCTGAACCAGTTCCTCAGCCACGATCTGCGCGAGCCGATTCGCTTCGGCGTCGGCATCAATGCGGGCGAGGTGATCGTCGGCGATGTCGGCTACCGCGATCACATGTCGTTCACAGCGCTGGGCGATCCGGTCAACGTCGCCGCGCGCCTGCAGGACATGACCAAGGCGCTGTCGTGCGAGGTCGTGATCTCGGAAGAGCTCTTTCGCACCGCCGGACTTCCGGAAGATGCGCTGCCATACGAAGAGGTGGCGATCCGCGGCCGCGCCGAGCCGATGCGTGTGCGCAAGGCCGTGAGCGCGCGCGAACTCTCCGCGCTGATCGACGACGTGGTGGTGGAAGCGGCTTGAGTTGAGGTCTCTTTCTCAATCCCTCCCCACGCTTCACCGGGGAGGGAGAGCCATAAACCTTCTGAACGCCCAGCGCAATCACCGCCCATCCGCGATCACCATCGCCGAACCCTTTTCGGCAATCATCGCCGTCGGCGTGTTGGTGTTGCCGGACGTGATCGTCGGCATCACCGAGGCATCGATCACGCGCAGGCCGCGCAGGCCATGCACGCGCAGCCGCTCGTCGACGACGGCCAGCGGATCGGAGGCCGTACCCATCTTGGCGGTGCCGACCGGATGGAAGATTGTGGTGCCGATGTCGCCGGCGGCTTTCGCAAGCGATGCGTCGTCGTCGCCGACGGCAGGGCCGGGGAGATATTCCTCCGGATTGTAGCCCGCGAGCGCGGATTGCTTCATCAGCCTGCGCGTGACGCGGATGGCGTCGGCGGCAACGAGACGATCCTCGTCGGTGTTGAGATAATTCGGTGCGATGCGCGGTGCTTGGTCGGGCTTCGCGTCGGTGATCTGCACGACGCCGCGCGAGGTCGGCCGCAGGTTGCAGGCCGAGATCGTGATCGCCGGGAAACGATGCAGCGGGTCGCCGAACTTGTCGAGCGAGAGCGGCTGCACGTGGAACTGGATGTTGGCGCGTTCGCGATGCGGATCGGAGCGGGTGAAGATGCCGAGCTGCGACGGCGCCATGGTCAGCGGGCCGCGGCGGCGCAGCGCATAGTCGACGCCCATCATGCCGCGCTTCCACAGCGACCAGTAGGTTTCGTTCAGCGTCTTCACGCCGGAAACCTTGAAGATCGCGCGCTGCTGCAGATGGTCCTGGAGATTGCGGCCGACGCCCTGCCTGTCGAGCACCGGCGTGATGCCGAGCGGTTGCAGCCACTCGGCGGGTCCGATGCCGGAGCGCTGCATCACCTGCACCGAGCCGATCGAGCCGGAGCAGAGGATGACTTCGCCACGCGCGCGCGCTTCGAATTGCTGGCCGCCGCGCGAGAAGCGAATGCCGACGGCCTTGCCGTTCTCGACGATGACGCGGTCGATCAGCGCATGCGTCTCGAGCTTCAGGTTCGGCCGCGACAGCACGGGCTTGAGGAACCCGCGCGCCGACGACCAGCGGCGTCCGCGCCGCTGATTGACGTGGAAGTAGCCGATGCCTTCGTTGTCGCCGGTGTTGAAATCGTGCGTGCGCGAGATGCCCATCTCGGCGGCGGCATCGGCCACCGCATCCAGTACCTTCCATGACAGGCGTGGCGCCTCGATGCGCCAGCCGCCGCCGACGCCGTGATGCTCGCTCGCGCCCATGAAGTGGTCTTCGAGCTTGAGGAACGCCGGCCTAACGTCATCCCAGCCCCAGCCGGTGAGACCGAGCTGACGCCAGTGATCGTAATCGGCGGATTGTCCGCGCATCGAGATCATGGCGTTGATCGCCGAGCAGCCGCCGATGACCTTGCCGCGCGGATAGGCCAGCGAGCGGCCATTCAGGCCAGGCTCGGCCTCGGTGCGAAACATCCAGTCCGAACGCGGATTGCCGATCGCAAACAGGTAGCCGACCGGAATGTGGAACCAGATCCAGTTGTCGTCGCCACCGGCTTCCAGCAGCAGCACGCGCTTGGCCGGATCGGCCGACAGCCGGTTGGCGACGATGCACCCCGCCGTACCAGCGCCGGCGATGATGTAGTCGAAATCCCCCTCAAGCCGCGTCGTCATTCCCGCCGTTTCCCCGATCTGCCGCTATTCTTGCTGTTTTGTGAAATGTAGCCGCCTTCAGTTGCGGACCGAAGCCTGCCGGATGCGCACCGGATTTGCAAAAATTCCGGAATGGCCTTGGCTGGAAAGGTATTGGGTTGAAAAAGATATGGTCTGCACGCGGCTTGCGACAGGAATCGGTCCTGTGGCATCGTTGTTGCGCGCCGCCCGGGCGCACGTCAGGAGTATTTTCTATGCCTATCGTCAACCGCGTCGCCGAGCTGCATGCCGATATCGCCGCATGGCGGCAGGACATCCATGCGCACCCGGAGCTGCAGTATGACGTGCATCGCACGGCAGGCTTCGTTGCAGACCGGCTGCGCGAATTCGGCTGCGACGAGGTGGTGACGGGAATCGGCCGCACCGGCGTCGTCGGTGTGATCAAGGGCAGGAAACCCGCGAATGGCGGCGACGTGAAGGTGATCGGGCTGCGCGCCGATATGGATGCGCTGCCGATCGATGAGATCAACGATCTGCCGTACAAGTCGAAGACGCCCGGCAAGATGCACGCCTGCGGTCATGACGGTCACACGGCGATGCTCCTCGGCGCGGCGCGCTACCTTGCCG
>JBEIPX010000087.1:0-9245 GCA_040376815.1 Bradyrhizobiaceae bacterium | reverse complement strand
GAGGCTGTGTCGTTGACCGGAACGCCCTTCACTTCGTTCCAGAGATTGATCGGCACGCTTTCAGGATGGCTCGGCAGGTTGGCCAGCAGCACTAGCATCCCGAGCCGGTCCTCGACCTGCTCGCCCATGCCGATGATACCGCCGCAGCAGACCTTCAATCCGGCCTCGCGCGCATGCGCCAGCGTGTCGATGCGATCCTGCATCGTGCGCGTGGTGATGATCCGGCCGTAGAATTCGGGTGAGGTGTCGACGTTGTGATTGTAGAAGTCGAGGCCGGCGTCGCGCAGCCGCGAGGCCTGATCCGGCGTCAGCATCCCGAGCGTCGCGCAGGTTTCCATGCCGAGCTCCTTCACCGCGCTGACCATCTCGCAGACTTGATCGAGGTCGCGATCCTTCGGATTGCGCCAGGCGGCGGCCATGCAGAAGCGGCTGGCGCCCGCATCCCGGGCGCGCCGCGCGGTCTCGACCACCACATTGCGGTCCATCAATCGCGTTGCTTTTACGCCGGTGTCGTAGCTGGCGCTCTGCGAGCAGTAGCCGCAATCCTCCGGGCAGCCGCCAGTCTTGATGCTGAGCAGGCTCGCAGTCTCCACATGGTTGGGATCGAAGTTCTGCCGATGAATGCTCTGCGCCTGGAAAATCAGATCGGCGAAGGGCTGATCGTAGAGCCGTTGCGCCTCGCTGCGCGACCAATCATGACGGACAGAAGCATTCTGCGTGGAGGCGGATGTTTCGTTCATTGCGCGATCCCTTTGGGTAGCCCGGAGCGCGGCGGACCTTAGAGAATGGCGCGGAACGACACCATGCGCGAAACACAAAAAATTTTCCGGGTCGTGGCAAACGATAAGCGGCGCTAATCCGGATGATGCGTATGCCCAACCCAACAAAGAAACGCCCCGCGTTGGCGGGGCGTTCAACAGCTGAAATCTGTAATATGATCAGGCGGCGCGAATGCCCGACAGGAAGTTATCGATCTCGGTGCGCAGCACGTCTGCTTCGTGGCGCAGGCTGCCCGACGCGGTCAACACCTCGTTCGCGGCGGAGCCTGCTTCGGACGACGCTTCGCTGACGCCGACGATGTTGCTCGACACCTCGCTGGTGCCGCCGGCCGCGTGCTGGATGTTGCGGGCGATCTCGCGCGTCGCCGCGCCTTGCTCTTCAACCGCTGCCGCGATCGCCGACGTCACCTCATTCATCTGGCTGATGGTCTGGCCGATGTTGCGGATGGCGCCAACGGCCGAGCGGGTCGACTGCTGCATGTTGGCGATCTGGGTGCGGATTTCCTCGGTCGCCTTCGCGGTCTGATCGGCGAGGCTCTTCACCTCCGAGGCGACGACCGCGAAGCCGCGGCCGGCCTCGCCCGCTCGCGCCGCTTCGATGGTGGCGTTGAGCGCGAGCAGGTTGGTCTGCGAGGCGATGCTCTGGATCAGGTCGGTGACGACGCTGATGCGGCCGGCGTCGTCCGAAAGTCCCTGCATGGTCGCGTCGGTCTGGCCGGCTTCCGCCACCGCCTTGTTGGCGACTTCGGCCGAATTCGCGACCTGGCGGCTGATCTCGCTGATGGACGACGACAGCTCTTCGGTGCCGGCCGACACGGTCTGCACGTTGACGGAGGTTTCCTCCGCGGCCGACGCCACGGCGTTGGCGAGCTCGCTCGAACGCTCGGCGCTCGCGGTCATGCCTTCCGCGGTGAGCTGCATCGAATTCGCCGACGTCATCAGGCCGTCGAGCGCGGTGCGCACGGTGCCCTCGAACGCAGCAATATGCTGCTCCATGCGCGCCGCGCGTTCCGCCTTGACGACGCGGTCGCGATCCTGTTCGCCGCTGAGTGTGCGGCTCTGGATCATGCTGTCGCGGAAGACTTCCAGCGTCTTCGCCATCTCGGCGATTTCGTCGTTCTGGCGACAGCGTGCGATCTCGGCGTCGAGGTCGCCGCTCGAGAGCCGCTGCATCGCGCTCTGGAGATTGCCGATGCGGCGCAGGATGTTGCGGCCGACATAAAGCCAGACAAACAGCGCCGAGCCGATCAGCGTCAGGGCGCCGAGGCCCAGCATGACGATGGTGGCGAGAGAGATCGTGTTGCGGGCATCGAGCGTCGTAGCGGTGGTTTCGCTCTGTACGGCTTCGACGAGTTGCTTCACGCTGACGTCGAGGCCACGGTTGAGCTTGCGGGTTTCATCCAGAATGAGGTTGCCGTAGTCGGTGGCGTCGAGCTCCTTCTGCCGCAGCTTGAAAACGCTGGTCTTGCCTTCGCCGAATCCGATCAGCTTGACGATGGCGCTGCGCACGCCCTCGGTCGCCTGATCCTTGGCGGGGACTTCCATGTTGGTTTTCAGGTTGTCGCGGCTTTTCTTGAAAGCCTCCTGAAGCGTTTCGAGGGACTCGGCCTTGGTCGCCGAAAGCGCGGCGGCCATGTTGACGACCATCAGGTTGGAATCGGCGATCAGGTAACCGATCTGCTCGGCTTCCTTGTTGGCGATCGCGATCTGCGTGTCGTTGGTCTCGGCCGAGGACAGGAGCGCCGTCACCGTGGCGCGCGCGCCCTCCATGGCGAGGTCGGTGGTCCAGGTGAATGCGGCGTGTTCCGTGATTAGGGCTTCGTAGAGTCTCTCGCGATGCTTCGCGGCTTCGAGCCGCTCCTTCGCTGCCGAGCCGAGGCTCTGGATCATGTCGTCGATGCTCTTCGCGGTCTCTGACAACTGGGTGATGACGGTCTTGTCGGCGCCGAGGTCCGCGATCTCCTTCAGCTTGGCGAGCAGCGCGGCCTCGGTCTCCTGCAGCGCCTTGGTCTGTTCCTGGCGAATCAGTTCGTTCGAGGCGTTCAGCAGCAACGGTCCCTTGGCGGCGAGCGATTCGCTCAAAGTGGACAGCTGCAGGCTCGCGGTCAGGCGGGGAATATCCTTGTCATTCAGCCCGGTCATGGTGTGGCCGAGCTGATTGAGCAGCCCGCCGGCGCCGGCGCTAATGGCGATCGCCATGCCGGCGATGATGGCGAAGGCGACGAAGAGGCTGCCCTTCAGGCCGAGCTGTAGTTTCGGTAATTTCGGCATGAATTTACCGAACGAGAATCGCGCCGCCATGTGAGTCCCCCGCGCCAACGGTTTTTCTGCAATCAGAGCGGGTGCAGTATCGATGTACCTGGTTAACAAAATTTGGAAATTTTGACGGATCGGGCAATTGAACGCGCATTAATCGCTGTGCCACTGCACTTTTCCGCACAGCGGAACCAGAAGGTCTTGGCGCTTCTGCGAGATGCCGTTCCGTTGGGGGAACACCATCAGTGTTGCCGCGTGCTGAACCATTCCGCCGAGGCGGCGTTGTCCTGCATCAACCCACCATTGGAGGAAATGCCATGGCATCGGCTGTGCAGTCGTCACAGATCAAGGAACATATGGATGTGATCTCGTCGGACGGGAAGAAAGTCGGCGCCGTCGATCACATGGAAGGGTCGAGCGACATCAAGCTCACCAAGAACGATGCGCCGGACGGCAAGCATCATCTGATCCCGATGGCCTGGGTCGATCACGTCGACCAGAAGGTTCATCTCAACAAGGCGGCGAACGACGTCACCCAGCAGTGGCGGGCTGCGTAGCGGCGCCTCGCCGTTCAATCGGCAATTGGTCATGGCGCGCGGATCGCGAAAGCGGTTCGCGCGTCTTTGTGTTTCGTCGAACGATTGCTCGGCGAGGATGAGATATCGAAGGGAGAGGGCGCTGGTGCTGCCAGACAGGATTGAACTGTCGACCTCTTCATTACCAATGAAGTGCTCTACCACTGAGCTACGGCAGCGAACCGGCGATGCAGGAATCAGCGGGAAATGGCCCGCCAAACGCGGCGATCCTTGCCACAATGGGCTATGCGGCGCAAGCACGGCTTGTTTGGTCCGTAACCGCATATGCTAACCTGTGCCGGCCATGGCCGACGACCCTAACCAACAGCAAAATAAGGCGAATGCTGCCCACCAGCGGCGTAGCGCGGCGCTCCGCGCTAACCTGAAGCGGCGCAAGCAGCAGGCCAAAGATCAGGCAAAGGCACGCTTGGCGGACAGCACCCCGGATCAGGCGCAGGACCGGGGCTCTGCTTCGCAGGAGGGGGTGCCGGATCGAAAGCAGCCCTGACAGCGGTTAACGGCCTGATCGGACCGACTTTTGCCGCATTGGCAGGGAACTTTCATGGTTCCGCAGGGACTTTCCCTGATCCTCCCGCTTCGTCGTGTCCAGGCTTTGCAATGCTCTCGGCATGCGCTTAAGCCTTAATCCATTGATCCATTCTCCGGGGGCCCCATGGACCGCATTCGTATCGTCGGCGGCAACAAGCTCAACGGCACCATTCCAATCTCGGGCGCGAAGAATGCAGCCCTGCCGCTGATGATCGCGGGACTTCTCACCGACGAGACACTGATCCTGGAGAACGTGCCGCGCCTTGCAGATGTTGCGCAGCTTCAGCGCATTCTCGGCAATCATGGCGTGGACATCATGGCCGCGGGCAAGCGCCCCGGCGATCAGGAGTATCAGGGCCAGACCCTGCATATCTCGGCCGCCAACATCATCGACACCACCGCCCCCTATGAGCTGGTGTCGAAGATGCGCGCCAGCTTCTGGGTGATCGCGCCGCTCATCGCGCGCATGGGCGAGGCGAAGGTGTCGCTCCCCGGCGGCTGCGCCATCGGCACGCGCCCGGTCGATCTCCTGATCATGGCGCTGGAAAAGCTTGGCGCTGAGATGACGATCGATGCCGGTTATGTGGTTGCGAAGGCCCCGAAGGGCCTGACCGGCGCGACCATCGAATTTCCAAAAGTGACCGTGAGCGGCACGCACGTCGCGCTGATGGCGGCCTCGCTCGCCAAGGGCACGACCACGATCAAGAATGCGGCCCGCGAGCCGGAAATCACCGACGTCGCCGATTGTCTCAACAAGATGGGCGCGAAGGTCACCGGCGCCGGTACGCCGACGATCGTGATCGAAGGCGTAGCCAAGCTGCATGGCGCACGGCACAGCGTGCTGCCGGATCGCATCGAGACCGGCACCTATGCGATGGCGGTGGCGATGACCGGCGGCGACGTGCAGCTTGCCGGCGCGCGGCCGGAGCTGCTGCAATCGGCGCTCGACGTGCTCGTCGCGGCGGGCGCGACGGTGACGCCGAACAACGAGGGCATTCGCGTCTCGCGCAACGGTGGCGGCTTGTCGGCGGTGAAGGTCACGACGGCGCCGTTCCCGGGCTTCCCGACCGACCTGCAGGCGCAGCTGATGGCGCTGATGACCCGCGCTGAGGGTGCGTCGGAAATCACCGAGACGATCTTCGAGAACCGATTCATGCATGTGCAGGAACTGGCACGGTTCGGCGCCCGCATCGCGCTCGACGGCGAGACCGCGACTATCGATGGCATCGAGAAGCTGCGCGGCGCGCCGGTGATGGCGACCGATCTGCGTGCCTCGGTGTCGCTCGTCATCGCGGCGCTCGCGGCCGAAGGCGAGACCATGGTCAACCGCATCTACCATCTCGACCGCGGGTTCGAACGGCTGGAAGAGAAGCTTTCGGCCTGCGGCGCCCGGATCGAGCGGATCAGTGGCTAACTGCCTTCAATTTATCCGGAAATGCCGTCAGCCGCAGGGTTGACGGCGGTTTGGCCGCGCGCCATTGAGCAGGGTCGGCGGCGCGTTTCGCCCGCCCTCTCGGGATTTCACATGCCAATCCGTCTCGACAGCCGGAGCGCCGACTTCAAGCCGCGGTTTCAGGCGTTTCTCGGCGCCAAACGCGAGGCGTCGGTCGATGTCGAAAACGCAGTTCGCGCGATCATCGACGACGTGCGCATGCGGGGTGATGCGGCGGTGATCGAGGCGACGCAGAAGTTCGACCGCTTCGCCGTCGACGCCAGGGGACTGCGCTTCACGGCCACGGAAATCGAGGCCGCGGTCAAGGCGTGCGACCGGAAGACTCTGGATGCGCTCTCCTTCGCGCGCGACCGTATCGATGCGTTTCATCGGCGGCAGATGCCGAAGGACGAACGGTTCACTGACGCGCAGGGCGTCGAGCTCGGCTGGCGCTGGAGCGCGGTCGAGGCGGTGGGCCTCTATGTGCCGGGCGGCACGGCCGCCTATCCGTCGTCCGTGCTGATGAATGTCGTGCCGGCGATCGTCGCCGGCGTTCCGCGCGTGGTGATGGTCGTGCCGACGCCGGACGGAAAGATCCTCAACCCGCTGGTTCTCGCGGCTGCGCATCTCTGCGGCGTTCAGGAAATCTACCGCGTCGGTGGTGCGCAGGCGGTGGCGGCGCTCGCCTATGGCACGGCGTCGATCGCGCCGGTGGCGAAGGTCGTCGGTCCGGGCAACGCTTACGTTGCGGCCGCCAAGCGGCTGGTGTTCGGCAAAGTGGGAATCGACATGATTGCCGGCCCGTCGGAGGTGCTGGTGATCGCCGACAAGACCGGCAACGCCGAGTGGATCGCCGCCGATCTGCTGGCGCAGGCCGAGCACGGCGCGGACTCGCAATCGATCCTGATCACCGACAGCGAAGCGCTCGCGCACGATGTCGAACGCGCGGTCGAGGGCCAGCTCAAGACGCTGCCGCGCAGCGAGATCGCCGGTGCCTCGTGGCGGGATTTCGGCGCGGTCATTCTGGTCAAGTCGCTCGACGATGCGGTCGCGCTTGCGGATACGATCGCCGCCGAGCATCTGGAAATCATGACCGCCGATCCGGAGAGCCTCGCCGGTCGTATCCGCAATGCCGGCGCGATCTTCCTCGGGCCGCACACCCCCGAGGCGATCGGCGATTACGTCGGCGGCTCCAACCACGTGCTGCCGACGGCGCGCTCGGCGCGGTTCTCGTCGGGACTCGGCGTACTTGACTTCATGAAGCGAACGTCGATCCTGAAATGCGGGCCGGACCAGTTGCGCGCGCTCGGTCCGGCGGCGATGACGCTCGGCGATGCCGAGGGTCTCGATGCCCATTCGCGCTCGGTCGGATTGCGCCTGAACCTCAGATGAGTAACGCGCCTCCCAACGACGACAAGACCAATCGCATCGTGGCGGTGACGCTCGATGAGGAGTCGATCGGCCGTTCCGGTCCCGACATCGAGCACGAGCGGGCGATCGCGATCTACGACCTGATCGAGGAAAACCTGTTCGCGCCTGAGAATGCGCCGCCGGGGCCTTACACCTTGCATCTCGGCATCACCGGCAGCCGGCTGATGTTCGATATCCGCCGCGAGGACGGCACGCCGGTGGTCGCGCACCTGCTGTCGCTGACGCCGTTCCGCCGGATCGTGAAGGACTACTTCATGATCTGCGACAGCTACTACCACGCGATCCGCACCGCGACGCCCGACAAGATCGAGGCGATCGACATGGGCCGCCGCGGCATCCATGACGAAGGTTCGCGCACCCTGATGGAGCGGCTCGACGGCAAGGTGCGGATCGACTTCGAAACCGCGCGCCGCCTGTTCACGCTGCTTTCAGTCCTTCACTGGAAGGGCGAAAAATAAAATGGCCGCGGCCGCCAGTGTTCCGATTCTGACATTCGCTTGCCCTTGCCGCGAGTCCGTTTGCGAATGTCAGAATCGTTAGAACACTGGCCAATATGGGTAGCTCGTGAAGCTTTGAGATCGACATTCGCCGATGGATGAGCCGGATAAACCCCAGGCGAATGTCGATCTCGCTTCACGAGGCGCGCGATCTCGGATTCCGCAAGCCGTGTTGTTCGCATGCGGAATGAACAGCGTCCGCTCGCCGATGGCGGCGGCATTGCTGCAGCAAATGGTCCCGAACGGCATGTATGTGCGCTCCGCCGGCGTGCGCAAAGGCGAGCTCGATCCGTTCGCCGTCAGCGTGGTGATGGACGAGATCGGCGAGGACATCTCGAAGCACAAGCCGATGACCTTCGAGGAACTGGACGACTGGGAAGGCCTCAACTTCGACCTGATCGTGACGCTTTCGCCGGAGGCGCACCACAAGGCGCTGGAACTGACGCGCACCAACGCCGCCGACGTCGAATACTGGCCGACGCCCGATCCGGTCGATCTCGGCGATACCCGTGAGCAGCGGCTCGACGCCTACCGTGCCGTGTTCGACGCCCTGAAAAAACGCATCCGCCAGCGGTTCGGGAACGCGCCGAAGGGCAGTCAGGGCTGAGGAGAGGCTGATACTGCATCCGAAGCGGTTGTCGCCGCGCGGGTGTTCGGATAGGTTCCGCCACCGCCGCAAGTCGCGGTAATCCCGGCGCATTTGCGCTTCGCATGATCGAAAAGCCTGCATGCTCGGCCGTCCCAAACTCGTTCTCGCATCCGGTTCACCGCGGCGTCTGGCGCTGCTCAATCAGGCCGGGATCGAGCCCGACGCGCTGCGTCCGGCGGATGTCGACGAGACGCCGAAGAAGGGCGAGCTGCCACGGGCCTGCGCCAATCGCCTGGCGCGAGCCAAGGCCGATGCCGCACTGAAATCGGTGCGGCTCGACGACGAGTTGCGCGGCGCCTTCGTTCTCGCCGCCGATACGGTTGTCGCCGTCGGCCGCCGCATCCTGCCGAAGGCGGAACTCGTCGATGAAGCATCGCAATGCTTGCGGCTGCTCTCGGGCCGCAACCATCGCGTCTACACGGCGATCTGTCTGGTCACGCCGAAAGAGTCGTTCCGGCAGCGGCTGATCGAAACGCGCGTGCGCTTCCGCCGTCTGAACGAGGACGATATCCAGGCCTACATCGGTTCCGGCGAATGGCGCGGCAAGGCCGGCGGGTATGCGGTGCAGGGAATCGCCGGATCGTTCGTGCAGAAGATCGTCGGCTCCTACACCAACGTCGTCGGCCTGCCGCTACATGAGTCGGTGTCGCTGCTCGGCGGCGAAGGTTTCCCGATCCGCTTCGGCTGGCTCAATGCCGTCTGAGGCGCGCGCATGGTTGAAGCGGTTTTCGGACTAGATCATGCGCAATAAAGACAAACCCTGCCCGATCTGCGGCAAGCCGCAGACCGCGGCCTTGAAGCCGTTCTGCTCCGAGCGCTGCCGCGATGTTGATCTCAACCGCTGGCTGTCCGGCTCCTACGCGATCCCGGTGCGGGCCGATGAAGACGAGGATGGCGGCTCTTCGGACCGGTCCTAAAGCGTTTTCGAGCGAAGTGGATACCGGTTCGCGTGAAGAAAACACATCAAAACAAAAAGCTAGTGGTCCGATTCTAACATTTGCATCCCGTTTCCGCTTCCGTCTGTGCAAATGTTAGAATCAAAGGACCACTAGCAAATTCAAGTTTCTAGTGGAGTTT
>JBEIPX010000027.1:0-14166 GCA_040376815.1 Bradyrhizobiaceae bacterium | reverse complement strand
GCGACGTCGACGACATCATCTGGGGCACCAGCGCCCAGGTCGGCCCGCAATCGGGCGACATGGGCCGCATGTCGGCGCTCGACGCCGGTTACGATGTGCGCGCGAGCGGCGTGACGCTCGACCGTTTCTGCGGCTCGGGCATCACCTCGGTCAACATGGCGGCGGCCTCGATCATGGCCGGTCTCGAGGATCTCGTGATTGCCGGCGGCACCGAGAAGATGTCGATGGCAAACCGTCGCGGCGGCGACGGTCCGGCGATGATGGATTCGGGCAACCTGCGTCTGCGCGCGAAACATCCGCAGTCGCATCAGGGCGTCTGCGCCGATGCGATCGCGACGCTTGAGGGCATCAGCCGCGAGGCTACCGACAAGCTGGCGTTCGAAAGCCAGCAGCGCGCGGGCCATGCGATCGCGAACGGCTACTTCAAGAAGAGCGTCGTGCCCGTCTATCACGAGGATGGTTCGCTCGCGCTCGACAAGGAAGAGTATCCGCGGCCGCAGACGACGCTCGAAGGTCTCGCCGCGCTCAAGGCCGCCTTCCCGGCGATCGCAGACTATGCGCTCGACGACAAGGGCACCACCTATCGCAAGTTGATCCTCGACAAGTATCCGGACCTCGACATCAACTTCATCCATCACGCCGGCAACTCGTCCGGCGTCGTCGATGGCTCAGCTGCGGTGCTGCTCGCCTCTCCGAGCTACGCCAAGGCGCATGGGCTGAAGCCGCGCGCGAAAGTCGTCGCCATCGCCAACATGGGCGACTCGCCAACTTTGATGCTGAACGCGCCCGTCCCCGCGACGCGCAAGGTGCTGGCGAAGGCTGGACTCGAACTCGACGACATCGACCTGTTCGAGATCAACGAGGCATTCGCTGTCGTCGCCGAGAAGTACATTCGCGACCTCAAGCTCGATCGCGCCAAGGTCAACGTCAACGGCGGCTCGATCGCGCTTGGGCATCCGATCGGCGCCACCGGCTCGATCCTGATCGGCACGGTTCTGGACGAACTGGAGCGCCGCAACCTCAAGCGCGGCCTCGTCACCATGTGCGCGGCCGGCGGCATGGCGCCTGCGATCATCATCGAGCGGGTGTAAGAGTCCGCTCAGGACAGCCGGCTGGCCCCGCGCCGGCCGGCGATGAGCTTCAGCCAAGACCTGTTCAGCCACGGCCCGGCGTGGAACACGCTCATCAGCGCATACATCGATGCCATGCCGGTCAGCGACGATCCCGACCCGCAGAACGACTCCAGCGGGCCGCCACTCACTGCGGAAACCAGCGCCATGACCATAAAGGTCGGCGCAGCCGCGAAGCGCAACAGCTCCGCCAGGCCAAATTCACCCACACTCCGTGACATCATCTGACGCTCCCGTTTCTCGGAACCGGGCATCCTCGCTGGATGCCTGCTGCGAGATAGATTAGGACCGGTATCCGGAGCGGCCGGAGCAACAAGTGTGACGGGATTTCCATGGACTCGCTGATCACGGCAGCGGCGCGGGCGCTGGCCGTGGGCGATGCGCTCGGCGCGCTGAAAAGGGTGGCGCTGCGCGACGATGCCCCTGCGCTGGCCCTGCGCGGCATCGCCATGACACAGCTCGGCGATCTCGACCGGGCAAAGGCGCTGCTCAAGCGAGCCATCCGCGCTTTCAGCCCGAAAGAGTCGGTCGCCCGCGCGCGCTGTATCGTCGCAGAGGCTGAGATTGCGCTTGTCTCCCGCGACCTCAGCTGGCCGACCAAGGCGCTGACCTCGGCCCGCGCCACGCTCGAAAGCCAGGGCGATCACGCCAATGCCGCGCATGCGCGCAATCTGAAAGCGCGTCTCCTCGTGTTGATCGGGAAGCTCGACGAAGCCGAACAGACGCTCGCCGGACTAGACCCCTCGCCGCTCCCGCCGATGTTGAAGGCCGCGCACGAACTCGTGGTCGCGGGCATCGCCATCCGGCGGCTGCGGACAAAAGTCGCGCGCGCGGCGCTTGCACGCGCGGAGCGGGCTGCACGAATTGCCGATCATCCCTCGCTCACGGCGGAAGTCGAAAGCGCAGCGCTAGCTCTCAAAACACCCGCCGCACGCCTGATCGCGCGTGGCGAAGAGCGCGTGCTGCTGCTCGAAGACGTTGAGGCATTGCTGGCATCGAAGACGCTTGTGGTGGATGCGTGCCGCCATGTGGTCCGCGATGCGAGTACAATCGTTTCGCTGACGACGCGCCCCGTACTGCTGGCACTCGCCCGTGCCCTCGCCGAAGCGTGGCCCGCGGACGTCACCCGCGATGTGCTTCTCGCGCGTGCATTTCGAGCGAAGCACGCCGATGAATCGCATCGCGCACGCTTGCGTGTCGAGATCGGGCGGCTGCGCGCGGAGCTGAAGCCGCTCGCGGATATCAGCGCAACGAAACAAGGCTTCGCACTCACGCCGAAGCGCGATAACGTCGTCGTGCTGGCGCCGCCCGTTGACGAGCCGCATGGCGAGGTCCTCGCCTTCCTCGCCGATGGCGAGTCGTGGTCGAGTTCGGCGCTGGCGATGGCCCTCGGCACCAGCCCGCGCACCATTCAGCGCGCGCTCGATACGCTGTCGTCCGCGGGCAAGGTGCAATGGATCGGCCGCGGGCGCGCGCGCCGCTGGATGACGCCGCCGGTGCCGGGGTTCCCGTCAACCTTGTTACTCCCGGGTCCGCTGCCGGGCAGTTAGTTAATGGTCATCGCAACATGACCAGAAGGAATTCACACCATGAAGTCATCAGCAGCCGAGATCATCCGCGAGTACGGCCCCTTTCCGAGCGTCGAGCAGGTGCACGGCCTGACGTTCGACGGCGAGAGCGTCTGGTTCGCCACCGGCGACAAGCTCAATGCGCTCGATCCAGAGAGCGGCAAGGTGCAACGCGCGATCGATGTCGCTGCCCATGCGGGCACGGCGTTCGATGGAACGTATCTCTTTCAGATCGCCGAAGACCGCATTCAGAAGATCGATCCGAAGAGCGGCCGCGTCATCAAGACGATCCCGGCACCGGCCGGCGCCAACTCGGGCCTCGCCTGGGCGGAGGGCTCGCTCTGGATTGGACAGCACCGCGATCGCAAGATTCATCAGCTCGATCCCGAGACCGGTGCAATCATCCGCACCATCGAGTCGAAGCGCATGGTGACAGGTGTCACCTGGATCGATGGCGAGCTCTGGCACGGCACGTGGGAGGGCGAAGAGAGCGACCTGCGGCGGATCGATCCGAAGACCGGCGAGGTACTGGAGCTATTGAAGATGCCGGCCGGAATGGGTGTCTCCGGGCTGGAGTCCGATGGCGGCGAGCGGCTGTTCGCCGGCGGCGGCAACAGCGGCAAGGTTCGCGCCATCCGCCGGCCGAAGCGCGCGGCGAAGTAGCGGCGAAGTAAAAGCACGAGCAGCGGCGTGTACGAAAGCGCGCGCCGCTGCAGCCGATAGCATTCCCCGCGATCAGTTATCCAGCTCAAATCCTGACTGCTTCACGATCGGTGCCCAGCGCGCCGTCTCCTCGCGAATACGGCTGGCAAGCTGCGCCGACTCCAGCGTGTAGCTGTCAAAGCCCATCTGCTCGAGAAACTCGGTGACTGGCTTCGCCTTCATAGCGGCATGAACCAGCTGCTGCAGATTTTCGATAACCGGCTGCGGGGTCTTCGCGGGCGCGAACAGGCCATACCAGTCGACGCCGGTGACTTTGTCGAAGCCGAGTTCTGCAAAGGTCGGCACTGTCGGCAAGAATCTCGATCGTTGCGCACTCGTCACCGCAAGGGCGCGAAGTTTGCCGGATTCCACATGCTGGCGAATGTCGCCCGTAACCGCCATTGACGTCGCAACTGCGCCCGACAGCAAATCTGGCAAGATCGCCGCCATCCCGCGATAGGGAACGTGGGTCATCTCAATCCCGGCCTGCTGTGCGAACACCGTGCCCTGGAAATGCATAATTGAACCAGCAGCGGGCGTTGCATAGACCGTCTTGTTTATTTTTGCCCATTCGATGAAGTCCTTAAGCGTCTTGACTTGATCGGGTACGCCCGGTCCCACCACGAAAGTCTGCGCATTCGAACATACCGGAGTGATCGGGATCAAATCGGTCAGCGGGTTGTAGCTCAGCTTCTTGTAGACGTGCGGGAAAATCACGATCGGCGAAGATGGCGACAAGACGATCGTGGTGCCATCGGGACTGGCGACCTTGGTTGTATCAATAGCGATGCGGCCACCGGCTCCGGTCCGCCCCTCGACGATCACCGAGTCCGCGTACTTGCCGCCAAGCTGGTCGGCGATGCGGCGCGCGATCACGTCGAGCGTTCCACCGGCAGCAAAGCCAACGACGATGCGAGCAAGAGATGGCTTCGCCCACGCACCGCTAGACCACAATGCAGTCGATGCGGCGATGCCTTGCAGAAAGTGGCGGCGCGTCTTGAACATGGTCTCTCCAATAAAACGGCTTCATCAATTAGAACGTATACGACATATTTCAAAAGCTAAAGGTCACCTCTCCTGCTGTCAAGGAACCGCATCGGAGCTTGGCGAGCCTTTTTCCCGGTGGTAGAGAGCACGTCGACTAGCCGCCCCATATGGGGCTGACATGCAGGCGCACCGATTACGATAACCCGCGATAGACCGGCATGACCAAAAAGCCCGTCAAGCGACGGAGCGCTGGCTCCATTGCGCGTCAACGCAAGCCTGGCTCGCGCCGCGCGGTCAGAGCGAAGCAACCGGCGAGACAGAATCCGTCTGACGACTTGACGCCCGAAGTGCGCTCGATCCTCGATCGTTTCGTGTTGCCGAACATCGTCTCGCACCTGCTGCGCCGAGCGCATTTTGCGGCGGAGGAGCGTTTTGCGCGTGAGTTCTCCGACGAGCAGATAACGCCGCGGCAGAAAGCGACATTGATCGCAGTCTACCAGCGCCCTGGTGTCAGCCAAAAAATGCTGGCCGAGCATCTATTCATGGATCGGGTCACAGTCGCTGAAATGGTGAACCGCCTTGTGGCGCGCCGGTTGCTACAGCGACGTCCGTCGGCAGATGACAAGCGCGCATACGAGTTGTTTCTCGCCGCAGAGGGCGCGGCCATGCTCAATCGCGTCATGCCTCGCGACGCGTCGGTGGAGCAGGCCATCTTGCGGCCCCTGTCCAAGGAGAGCGAAGAGCTCTTCAAGAGCTGTTTGCGGTTAATTGTTCAGGCTCCGCAGTCCTGACAGCCCAGCCATGACGGTGAGTTAAACGGGGCGCCGCCAAATGGGGGCCAAGCAATGGTCGGAGCGGCGGGATTCGAACCCACGACCCCTAGTCCCCCAGACTAGTGCGCTAACCGGGCTGCGCTACGCTCCGACTGCCGCATGCGGCGCTGCCTGATTAGGGAAATTCGCCCCCGCGCGCAAGGCGGGAAACTGTCATGTTGGAGCCGAAAGCAGCCTTGGTTTGAACATCTCGCGGCCCTGCCGCGACCAACGCCTCATGTCCGATAAGAACTTGCGATATCGACGGCTCGCCCTCGCCTGCGCGACCGCGGGCACGGTGTTCTGGATTTACACGTTCGCTTACATCTCGCGCCTGCCGATCGGCGATGGCAGCGGCTTTCAATGGCTCGCGCAAGTCCCGCTCACGGCGATCTTCCTGTTCGGCATGGTGCCGGCCTTCGTACTCGCCATCCCGCGCCGGACGACCTGGCTTGCAGCCCTGTTCGGCATCGCAGGCCTGATCGCCTATGCGATCGTCTGGATGCAGCTACTCTCGGAATTCAAGCACTGACGTCCGCGCTGCCGCTACACCCGCTTAATCGCATCGTCCAGCATCTGGCGGCAGGCCAGAAGATCACGCATCACAGTCCTGAGCCTGGCGTGTTCAGCCGCACTCAGCCGGCTCGCCGCGTCGCGTCCGGGCTCGACCAAAGTGACCGGTGGAATCCGGCTCGCAGTGGGTTGCGGCGATGTTTCTCGCACGGGCGGCGCATGTGCGGACGGCCTGGACTCCGGCGCGCGGTGCGGTGCTGCGCGAGCGGCGGGCGGCGCTTCCGCCTCAATCTCATCCTCTTCCATCTCGAGGTCGCCGGCCTCGATCTCCGCGTCGCGCTCCTGCTCGTCCTCCGCCGGATGGTTCTGCGTGCCGGACGCAATCGCCTCACCGCTTGCGAGGCCCTGCACCGAGCGCACGCCCTGCTCCTTCAGGATGCGCTGAACCCCGCGAATGGTGTAGCCCTCGCCATAGAGGAGATGGCGGATGCCCTTCAGCAGATCGACATCGTCGGGGCGATAATAGCGCCTTCCGCCCGAGCGTTTCATCGGCTTGATCTGGCTGAAACGGGTCTCCCAGAACCGTAGCACGTGCTGGGGTATGTCGAGGTCGTCGGCGACCTCGCTGATGGTGCGGAATGCGTCCGGTGCTTTTTCCAAGAACGGCTCCTCCAAACGTCCGGGCAAGAACGTCCAGGCAGACACGACCTAACCTTGGCGATGCGCAGACAAGCGCATTGGCCGGCCCGAATCCGGTCCGCCAGAATCAGATCTTCATCTTACTTGAAGCGCTTGAAAGGCGCAGCGGATCAGTTCGCCGCGCCGTTCTTATTGATGCGCTGCTTCAGGATCGCCGACGGCTTGAACACCATCACGCGGCGCGGCGAGATCGGCACCTCGGTGCCGGTCTTCGGGTTACGCCCGATCCGCTGGCCTTTCTTGCGCACCATGAAGGACCCGAACGACGAGAGCTTGACGGTCTCGCCGCGCTCCAGACAGTCGGTGATTTCCTTGAGAACCAGTTCGACGAATGCCGACGACTCCGTCCGCGACAGGCCTACCTTTTGATAGACCGCCTCGCACAGATCGACACGTGTCACTGTCTTTCCGCTACCTGTACCTGCTGTCATTGCCCGCCCCGCCCTCGGCGCAAAATTCATTACTGAAATTAAGGGCTTCAAAAGAACGGGTCAACACCGTCCTGCATGCAACGGCATGGAAGAATTTGTGTTCAATTGTTGTATGCCAGGGAACGGAATGCTTACCAGCGCACGAGCGCGGAGCCCCAGGTGAAGCCGCCGCCCATCGCCTCGAGCATAACGAGGTCGTTGGTCTTGATCTTCTGCTCGGCGATCGCGACCGACAGCGCGAGCGGAATCGATGCCGCGGATGTGTTGCCGTGGCGATCGACCGTCAGCACGACTTTCTCCGGCGCGATGTGCAGCTTGTGTGCGGACGCATCGATGATGCGCTTGTTGGCCTGGTGAGGCACCAGCCAGTCGATGTCGTTTGGACCCGTATTTGTTGCCTTAAACGCATCCTCGATCACGTCGGTGATCATGCCCACTGCGTGCTTGAAGACCTCGCGGCCCTCCATGCGCAGATGGCCCACGGTCTGCGTCGATGACGGTCCGCCGTCCACATAGAGCTTCATCTTATGACGCCCGTCCGAGCGCAGATGGGTCGTGAGGATGCCGCGATCGGAGGTCTCGCCCTCACCCGCCTGCGCTTCGAGCACGATCGCACCCGCTCCGTCGCCAAACAGGACGCAGGTGCCGCGATCGTTCCAGTCGAGGATGCGGGAAAATGTCTCGGCGCCGATCACCAGCGCACGCTTGAAGGCGCCGGTCCGTAAAAAGTTGTCGGCGGTCGCAAGCGCGAAGATGAATCCCGTGCACACAGCTTGCAGGTCGAATGCCGCGCCGTGGTTGATTCCAAGACCGTTCTGCACTGCGACGGCAGTCGCTGGGAACGTGTTGTCCGGCGTCGATGTCGCCAGCACGATCAGATCGATCGATTGCGCATCGATGCCCGCATTGGCAAGCGCGGCCTGGGCCGCCTTGATGCCGAGATGCGAGGTAAATTCGCCGGGCGCTGCAATGTGGCGCTGGCGGATGCCGGTGCGCTGCACGATCCACTCGTCCGACGTATCGATACGCGCAGCGAGTTCGGCGTTGGTGAGGATCTGTTCGGGCAGATAGGCGCCGCAGCCCAGAACGACGGAACGGATCGTGGTCAAGTGGAAGCCCCCTGCTCGCCCGGCGGCATGGCGAATGCGCCGCCGTCGCGGTTGAGCGTCTGATTGATCTTGTTGAGGAGATCGTAGCGAACCATCTCGTAGCCGACATCGACCGCATACGCAAAGCCCTCGGCATCGGTGCCGCCATGGCTTTTGACGACGACCCCGTTGAGGCCTAGGAACACGCCGCCATTGGATTTGCGGGGATCCATCTTGTCGCGCAACGCCTTGAAGGCGCTGCGGGCGAACAGATAGCCGAGCCGCGAACTCCAGGTCCGGGACATGGCGCTGCGCAGATATTCGCCGATCTGGCGCGCGGTGCCTTCCGCCGCTTTCAGCGCGATATTGCCCGAGAAGCCCTCGGTCACGATGACGTCGGCAGCCCCCTTGCCGATCCCGTCACCCTCGATGAAACCGATGAAGTCGAGTTGCGGCAGGTTCAGCGAACGCAGCCGCTCGGCTGCCGCGCGCACCTCCTCGACGCCCTTGACTTCCTCGACGCCGATATTGAGCAGCGCCACCGTCGGCCGCTCGATGTCGAACAGCACCCGCGCCATGGCGCTGCCCATCACCGCGAGCGCGGTGAGATGCTGCGCGTCGCCGCCAATGGTAGCGCCGAGATCGAGAACGACGGACTCGCCGCGCATGGTCGGCCAGATGGCTGCAATCGCCGGCCGGTCGATACCGGGCAAGGTGCGCAGGTTGAAGCGCGCCATCGCCATCAGCGCACCGGTGTTGCCGGCGGACACGGCGGCATCCGCCTCGCCCTTCTTCACGGCATCGATGGCAAGCCACATCGACGAGGTCTTGCGCCCGCGACGCAACGCCTGGCTCGGCTTGTCGTCCATGGCGACCGCGACGTCGGTATGGATCACCCGCGACGCGGCTTTCAGCGCGGGGAGCTTGGCGAGTTGGGCATCGATCAGCTTGCTGTCGCCAAACAGCAGGAATTCCGTGTCGGGATGCCGTTCAAGAGAGATCGCCGCGCCGGGGACAACCACCGATGCGCCAAAATCGCCACCCATGGCGTCAAGCGCGATTCGAACCTTTTGCGGCATGAGGACCCGGAAACCTGACCTGCAAGCGGCCGTCTTTCAGGCCTGCGAACCAAACCGGCCGCATATACGGCCGCCAGATGAAGGGCCGTCCGCCCCCCAATCGGGCCGGACAATACCCTGTCCGCGCCCCGATACAACCGCTTGACCGGCACCGGGAAAGCCTGTCAGCCCTGCTTCGGCTTGCGGCGACGGGGCGATTCCGGCTTCCCCTTGAGCGCCTTGAGGGCGGCAAACGGGTGGTCTTCCGGATCGGCCGGGGTTTCCGGTACGTCGAAGGTCGCCCCTGCCTTGCGGGGATAGGGGTCGATCCCCAGAAACAGGAAATCCTGGGCCAACCGGCCGAGGTCAATCTGGCCGTTTTCGATCAGTTCCGGAGGATCGGGCTGATCCTCTGCATCCTCGCGCTCGGGCTTGGAACTGGCCGCCTTTGTACCCGCCTTCGCGCGAGCCGGAGCTTCGACGTCCCGCGCGGGTTCGAAGGTGACGTCGACGTCTTCCTCGATCGCATTGTCGATCGGCTCGAGCGTCACCACGCACTCCTGCCCGACGGTTGCCCGGACAATGCCGGTGACGTGGAAGCCGTCGCCGATCGCGCGTTTGATGTCGAAGGACGCCGATGCATCAGTGATCGAGCGCACCTTCGCTTCTTTCGCCATGGCGTCGCGCTGCGCGGCATCCGCTTCGATTTCGAGATGCAGACCGCCCTCGGGGATCTGTGCGACCGCAACCGGCCTGTTCCAGATTTTCTCGTCGCTGCGGGTCATGCCGTGGGCTCGCTGGTTGCCGGCGACGGCAGGCGGATGCGCCCCGCCGCCAGATCGGCGTCCGGTAGGGAATCGAGCTCGGAGATGGCGCGCCGCGCATAAGCCGCCAGCGGCATGGCAACGGCACCATCTTCGCTGTTCAGGATGTTGCGCGCGAGTGCTTCCGCCAATGCTGTGCCGCCCGCCCCCAGCGCTTTGTCGTAGGCGATACTCCGACCGTAAAATGCCTCCCCGAATGCCTTCATGCGTTTCGGGACGCCCACGTCGCTGACGCCCATCTCGCGCAGGTTGTCGTCCATGTCGTCGCAGAAATGGTCGAACAGGGCTTGCGCCACCGCAGCGCCCTCGCCCGCCGCACGCAGCCGGCGCAGCACCATCCAGAGGTGCAAGACCACCATATCGAAGCGGCCGTTTACCGTATCGGGAACGCCTAGCCCTTGATAAAAAAGCGGTTCTCGCGCTTGCGCCACGATCATGCCATAGATGGCTTCAATGGTGCCGCGTGACGGCGTCGGGGCTGTTCCGCGACGATTGAAGGGCCAGAGCATTGGTTTTCGTTCCGCGTGGCAGGCCGAGCAGGCCTTAAGTAGTGACGGCCTCAGGTGGCGTTGCAATTGAGAGAGCTGCCGGGTACGTCAACCCCTCACGGGATGCAAGAGTTGGATCACGCGGTTGGATCACACGTTCGATCGGAGCAAGGCTTAAAGCCCCCAAATGACTGACAGCCGTACCGACATTGCCGCCCTGCTGCCCCGGCAAGGGGCTCGCTGGCGCTCCCTCCGGACGCTCGCGGCCGTCGCCCTCCTTTGCGCAGGCGTCGCTGCGGGCTGCACCTCGGAACAGTTCCAGAAGGGCTACATCGTTCCGGACGGCGCGCTCGAGCAGATTCCGATCGGCGCCAGCCAGGATCAGGTACTGATCGTGATGGGCACGCCGTCGACGGTCGCGACGCTGAGCGGCGAGGTCTTCTATTATATCTCGCAGCGCGCCGAGCGGAAGGTCGGCTTCATGAACCAGGAAGTCGTCGATCAGCGCGTGGTCGCAGTCTATTTCGACAAGAACCGCACCGTGGCGCGGCTCGCCAATTACGGCTTGAAGGACGGCAAGGTTTTCGACTTCATCAGCCGCACCACGCCGACCAGCGGCCAGGAGCTGAGCTTCCTGACTCCGCTCTTCAAGATCATCAGCCTGCGTCCAAGCTGAAGCCTGCGTCCAAGCTGACCTCGGCTATTGGCCGAAGGGCGGCAGTTTGCCGCTTGCCATTTCAATCCTGAGCCTCACCCTTCCGGTCAGACACACAAGATGTCGAACCTGAGGGAGGACACCATGACCATTCGCATCACCCGCCGCCGCGCGCTGACCGGCGCCGCAGCGATTTCCGCCGCCGCGATCCTGCCGCGCAGCGCACTCGGACAGGAATGGAAGCCGACCGAAACGGTTCGCGTGATCGTGCCGGCTGCTCCGGGCGGCGCGACCGACGTGATGGGACGCCTGCTGGCTAAACAGCTCCAGGCCAACTGGGGTCAGAATGCGGTTGTCGAGAACCGCTCCGGCGCCGGCGGCACCATCGGCACGCTGGAAGCGATCCGGCAGAAGGCTGACGGCCACACCATCCTGGTCGGCAATCCGGGGCCGAACGCAATCGCGTTCTCGATCTTCCGCAACCTCTCGTACAAGCCCGAGCAAATCTTGCCGGTCTCGAACATCATCCGGATCCCGAACATCGTCTCCGCGCATCCGTCCGTACCGGTCAAGTCGATCCCGGAGCTGATCGCGTATCTGAAAGCCAATCCGGACAAGCTGACCTACGCATCGTCCGGCACCGGGCAGAGCCCGCACCTGACCGCCGCGTGGTTCTTGCAACTCACCGGGCTGAAGATGACGCACGCGCCGTTCCGCGGTGCAGGGCCCGCCTTGCAGGCCGCACTTGCGGGCGACATCCAGATTCTGTTCGACAACCTCTTCCCCACCCTGCCACAGGTTGAGGACGGCAAGCTGAACGCGCTCTGCGTCACCACGGCGGAGCGCACCGATCGCGCACCGAAGATTCCCACCATGCGCGAGAGTGCCCCCGAACTCGCACCGTTCGACGTCTCATCCTGGTTCGGCATCTTCCTGCCGGCGGGTGCACCTGCTCCGGTGGTCGACGCTCTGAACAAGCAGGTGAAGATTCTCTGCGACAGCGAAGAGAGCAAGAAGCTCTTCGCCGCGATGGGCGCACGCCCCGACCACGGCACGCCGGCGCAGTACGCGCAGTTCATCCAGAACGAGACGAAGAAGTTCGCCGCGATCATCGAGAAGGAAGGCCTCAAGATGGATGTGAACTGACCACACGGTTTCAGTTCCGATATCTGAAGAAGGGACCACAATGTTCCGCGGTTTCCGAAAGGGTTCCGCGGAACATTGCGTTCTATGAGCGGTTGAACGTCCTCTCAATTCATTCGAGGAGGACGAACATGAGACTGCACACAGCGATGGCGGTTGCCGTCATCACCCTCGCCCCGGTCGCCGCATTGGCACAGAACGCAACGACACGCGGCGCCGCGGATGGCGCGGCGGCTGGCGGCGCCGTAGGCGGTCCGGTCGGTGCGGCAGTCGGCGGCACGGTGGGCGCAGCGGTTGGCGCCGCCGTCGACATTCCGGGTGCGGTGATTTCGTCCGTGCTCGGCGCGCCCTCGCAATCCGTCGTGGTGCGTGAGCGTGTCGTCGTCGGCGAGCCGCTTCCTTCCTACGTCGAACTGCGCCCGGTGCCACAGTACAGCGAATATCGCTATGCCGTCGTCAACGACCGGCGCGTGATCGTGGAGCCGCGCACCCGGCGTGTGATCCGCGTTCTCGAGTAACGATTGACGTCAGTCCAAATGAAAACCCCGCGGCTCGCGCCGCGGGGTTTTCTCTTTGGTATCGTGCGTCGCCTAGTGCGCCAAAATCGCCAGCAGCAAGAGCGCCACGATGTTGGTGATCTTGATCATCGGGTTGACGGCCGGGCCAGCCGTATCCTTGTACGGGTCGCCGACGGTGTCGCCGGTCACGGCCGCCTTGTGGGCGTCCGAACCTTTGCCGCCGAAGTGGCCGTCCTCGATGTACTTCTTGGCGTTGTCCCACGCGCCGCCGCCCGAGGTCATCGAGATCGCGACGAACAGGCCCGTCACGATCACGCCGAGCAGCATCGCGCCGACCGCCGAGAACGCCGCCGACTTGCCGGCGGCAGTGCCCCAGCCCGCGATCGCATAGATCACGTAGTAGACGAAGATCGGCGACAGCACCGGCAAGAGCGACGGAATGATCATTTCCTTGATCGCAGCCTTGGTCAGCAGGTCGACGGCACGGCCGTAGTCCGGCTTGTCCTCGCCCTTCATGATGCCCGGCTTCTCGCGGAACTGACGGCGCACTTCCTCGACGATCGCGCCGGCAGCGCGGCCAACGGCGGTCATACCCATCGCACCGAACAGGTACGGCAGCAGACCACCGAACAGGAGGCCGACCACGACGTATGGATTGTTCAGAGAGAAGTCCGGATTGACGCCGGCGAAGTACTTGTTCTGCGCGGAGTTCGCGATGAAGAACTTGAGGTCTTCATTGTAGGCCGCGAACAGCACCAGCGCGCCGAGACCGGCCGAGCCGATCGCGTAGCCCTTGGTCACCGCCTTGGTGGTGTTGCCGACCGCGTCGAGCGCGTCGGTCGACTTGCGCACTTCCTTCGGCAAGCCGGCCATTTCGGCGATGCCGCCGGCGTTGTCGGTCACCGGACCGAACGCGTCGAGCGCGACGATCATGCCGGCCAACGCCAGCATGGTGGTGGTCGCGATCGCGATGCCGAACAGGCCCGCGAGGCTGTAGGTGACGAGGATGCCCGCGATGATGACGATCGCCGGCAACGCCGTCGATTCCATCGAGATCGCAAGACCCTGGATGACGTTGGTGCCGTGGCCCGTCACCGACGCCTGGGCAATCGACTTCACCGGGCGATAGTCAGTGCCGGTGTAGTACTCGGTGATCCAGATGATCAGGCCGGTGACCGCGAGGCCGACGACACCGCACTCGAACAGCGCAAGACCGGTGTAGTTCACGCCCGCAAGCGGACCGAAGCCGATCAGATAGTGGATCACGCCGGCAACGCCGAACAACGAGAGCACGCCGGTGGCGATAAGGCCCTTGTAGAGCGCGCCCATAATCGACTGCGATGCGCCGAGCTTGACGAAGAATGTACCGGCGATCGAGGTGAGGATGCAGACGCCGCCGATGGCGAGCGGCAACGTCATCATGTTCACCAGCAGCGCCGACTTGGCGAAGAAGATCGCCGCGAGAACCATGGTCGCGACCGCAGTCACAGCGTAGGTCTCGAACAGGTCGGCGGCCATGCCGGCGCAGTCGCCGACGTTGTCACCGACGT
>JBEIPX010000511.1:0-2310 GCA_040376815.1 Bradyrhizobiaceae bacterium | reverse complement strand
CGCTCAGCTTCGCCTTGTCGGCTTCCGGATAGCTCGTGGCGGTGGCCGTGCCCTTGCGATACTTGTCAAACGCGATGGCGCGGCGTGGTGCATAGGCCGGCGTTTCCGACCGCGGCTGCACGAGATCAGCGGGATTGTCGACCATCGCCGCGAGGTTTCGTTGCGTGGCGCAGCCGAAGTTGTGATACTGCCGGTTCTCGTAGTAGCTCTTGTTCTTGATCGACGGGCCGATATCTTCCGGCCAGATGCCGCACGGGCCGGCGTCTGCCGTGATCTTGGGATAGTTCACGCGAATGGTTGCGAACTGCCGCTCGCTCACCGGCTTGTAGTCGCGAACCTTGATGCCGCGCGGCGGGACACCCGCTGCCGTGAGCAGCGCATGAATCTCACGCAACGAATCGCGTGCCGCTTGCGCGTTCGGCGTTCCGACCGGTTGCTCGATGACGATCGCTCCGGTGCCTTCGCGCAGCCACGCCTGGGCCAGTCCGGCGATATCGGCCCGCTGCGGCCCGGTCAGACCGCCGCGCTGGGAGCCTACGAACACCTCGACGGTGCGATCTGCCTCCTGGATCACGATCGGATGCCGTTGCCGATAGTCGCTCGGAATGGCGGCCGTGATCTCTTCCTTCGGGGCATGGTTACAGCCGGCAAGCAGAGCCGACAGCACGAGCAACGATGCGCTCACCTTGAGGAAGGCGGGCCGGTCGAGACGCGGAGAGCTGGCTTGTTTTGTCATTATCATCCGCCTCAGTCGGTAATGAATCCGGCGCCACGGTAACGTCGGCCCGACTCGGCTTTGCTGCCGGGAACGCCATAGACCCGGTTGAGACTGCCGAGCAGGTCGGCCTGCGGATCGGACGTCTCGATGAAACCATCGTCGGGCCGCGACAGATCCTTCTGCGCGACGGCGCGGACGACATAGGGCGTCACCAGCACCATCAATTCGGTCTGCCGGTTGACGTAGTCGCGGCTGCGGAACAGCGTTCCGAGAACGGGAAGCTGCATCAGCCCTGGAAGGCCGTTGATGGCCTGCTTGGTCTGATCCTGGATCAAGCCTGCCATCGCCAACGAACCGCCGGATGGAATTTCGAGCGTGGTTTCCGCGCGGCGGGTCTTGATCGACGGAACGACGATCGTGCTTCCCAACTGCGACAGCGTGACCGAGTTGTCAGTCGACAGTTCGGAGACCTCGGTCATCACCCGCAGGCTGATGCGTCCCTCGGCCAGAACGACCGGCGTGAAATTGAGCGAGATGCCGAACTTCTTGTACTGAATCTGCGTGGTACAGACGCGCGTCGCCGGATCGCACTGGAATCCAGCCGGAACCGGGAACTCGCCGCCGGCAATGAATGTCGCAGACTCCCCCGAGATGGCGGAGAGATTTGGCTCGGCGAGCGTCCGTACCACGCCCGCGGTTTCCATCGCGCGCAGCGTCGCCGTCACCGACTTGAACTGGCCGATGACGCTGCTGTCGGGCGAGACGGCCCGGCCAAGCGCGGAGAATGTATTGACGTTGTTGAAGTTGACGACTGCGGTGCCATAGTTCAGGCGCGCATTCAGGTCGACACCGAGCTGCTTGATGATATCGCGCTGAACTTCGGCAACCGTGACCTTCAGCATGACCTGATCGCGGCCGCGCACCACGATGTTGTTCACGACTTTTTCCGCGCTGCCGGCAAGGCGAGCGGCAATATCCTGTGCCTGCTGTGCTTCAACCGGGCTCGATACAGAGCCCGTCAGCATGACGGCGTCGCCGACGCCCTCGATCTGGATATCCGAGTTCGGGAAAGCCTGGCGCAACGCGGTGCGAACGCCGTTCAGGTCGCGCTTCACCGCGATGTCGTACGCAGCAATCTGCTGACCCTGCGCATCGAAGAATACGATATTGGTCTGCCCGACCGCCGCTCCGATGATGTAGGCGCGCTGCGACGAAGGAATGACCGCGTTGGCGATTTTCGGATCCGCAACCAGTACGTCCTTGATGTCACGCGGCAGATCGATCACGACCGATTTGCCAATTCCCAGAGGAAGAAAGCGCGCGTTGAGCTGATCGCCCGCCATCGCCTGGGGCGCCGGTGCGGCAGCCCTGTAGTCGCTGGCCAGAACCGGAGCGAATACCGGATTGAGCGCCAGCGCCAGCGCGGCAATCGCCGACAGGACGCGAATCGTGACGATCCGCATCGATCCTGTCTTTTCCCTGCGCGTCATCTGCACGTCCTCTCGATCACTTCTGGATCGTCGCCGGCGTCGAAACGCCATAGCGAACGATATTGATACTGTCGCGCTTGGTCTCACGCACTTCCGGCGCGT
>JBEIPX010000091.1:0-9091 GCA_040376815.1 Bradyrhizobiaceae bacterium | reverse complement strand
TGATCGACTCCTCAGGTCTCGTGGTGACGAACAATCACGTCATCGAAGGCGCCGATCAGGTGAAGGTTTCGCTCTCCGACAAGCGCGAGTTCGAGGCCGAGATCGTGCTGAAGGACAGCCGCACCGATCTCGCGGTGCTTCGCCTCAAAGACGCACGCGAAAAATTCCCGACGCTCGACTTCGCCAACTCGGATGAGTTGCTCGTCGGCGACGTGGTGCTGGCGCTCGGCACCCCGTTCGGCGTCGGCCAGACGGTGACGCATGGCATCGTCTCGGCGCTGGCGCGCACGCAGGTCGGCATCACCGATTATCAGTTCTTCATCCAGACGGATGCGGCGATCAACCCCGGCAACTCGGGCGGTGCGTTGGTCGATCTAACCGGCAAGCTCGTCGGCATCAACACCGCGATCTTCTCCCGCTCCGGCGGCTCGCAGGGCATCGGCTTCGCCATTCCGGCGAACATGGTGCGCGTCGTCGTTGCCTCCGCAAAGAGCGGCGGCAAGGCGGTGCAGCGGCCGTATCTCGGCGCACGCCTGCAAGCGGTGACGCCGGAGATTGCCGAGACGCTCAACCTCAAGCGCCCCAGCGGCGCGCTGGTCGCAAACGTTGCGCCCGGCAGTCCCTCCGCGCGGGCGGGATTGAAGGTGTCTGACCTGATCGTCTCCATCGACGGCCAACCGATCGACGATCCGAATGCGTTCGACTATCGCTTCGCCACGCGCCCGCTCGGCGGCACAGCGCAGATCGAGGTTCAGCGCGGCGGCAGGCCGGTGAAGGTCGCCATTCCGCTCGAGGTTGCGCCGGACACCGGCCGCGACGAGATCGTCATCAAATCGCGCTCGCCGTTCCAGGGCGCGAAGGTCGCCAACATTTCTCCCGCGCTTGCCGACCAGTTGCGTCTCGATTCAAACGTTGAGGGCGTTGTCGTTATCGAGTTCGAAGACAATTCGCCGGCGCAAGGCGTCGGGTTCCAGAAGGGCGATATCATTCTTGCGGTCAACAACCAGAAGATCGCCAAGACCTCCGACCTCGAACGGATCACGCGCGAGCCCGCGCGGCTGTGGCGCATCACGGTGGTGCGCGGCGGTCAGCAGCTGTCGGTGACGCTCGGGGGATAGCTTCTTGTCCCGGACGCGATGCAGCGTGCAACGCCGTATCGCAGAGCCGGGACCGTTCCAGATACTGAGGCCGGTACGGCCCCGGATCAGCAACGCATCGCCATAGCGCGTCGAAGACGCGCGTGAACGCGCTTACGGCGCTGCGCCGTGTCCGAGGCAAGTCGGGTTTAACGATGAACGCACGCCGCTCTCAACCATCCGCGAATCTGTTTGCCGCCGCAGGCCTTGAGCAGGACGCGCCGCGTCCGCTTCCCGAAGCGCTGCGTCCGGCGAAGCTGTCGGATGTGGTCGGGCAGGATCACATCCTCGGCCCCGATGGCGCGCTGACCCGCATGCTGGAGACGCGGACCCTCGGTTCGCTCATCTTCTGGGGTCCGCCCGGCACCGGCAAGACCACCGTGGCGCGACTGCTCGCGGACGCAACCGAACTGCATTTCGAGCAGATTTCAGCGGTGTTTTCCGGCGTCGCCGACCTGAAGAAGGTGTTCGACGCCGCGCGCGCCCGTCGCGAGATGGGGAAGGGCACGCTGCTGTTCGTCGATGAGGTGCATCGCTTCAACCGTGCGCAACAGGATTCGTTTCTGCCGGTGATGGAAGACGGCACCGTGGTGCTGGTCGGTGCGACGACGGAAAATCCGTCGTTCGAACTCAACGCCGCTCTGCTGTCGCGTGCGCGCGTTCTGGTGTTTCAGTCGCTTGATAGCGCGGCGATCGAAAGGTTGTTTGCGCGCGCCGAAGAGGTGCAGGGCCGCAAGCTGCCGCTCGATGCGGATGCGCGAGCCTCGCTCGTTCGCATGGCCGACGGCGACGGACGTGCATCGCTCACGCTTGTCGAGGAGGTCTGGCGAGCTGCACGTGCCGACGAGATCTTCAATGCCGCGCAGTTGCAGGAGATCCTGCAACGCCGTGCGCCGATCTACGACAAGTCGGCGGACGGCCACTACAATCTGATCTCGGCGCTGCACAAGTCGGTGCGCGGCTCCGATCCCGACGCAGCGCTGTACTACCTGGCGCGCATGCTGGATGCCGGCGAAGCGCCGCTGTTCCTCGCGCGCCGCATCGTGCGCATGGCGATTGAGGACATCGGGCTCGCTGATCCGCAGGCGCTCGCCGTCGCCAATGCGGCGAAGGATGCGTACGACTTTCTCGGATCACCGGAAGGTGAACTTGCAATCGCGCAGGCCGTGATCTATCTCGCCACTGCACCCAAATCGAACGCGGCGTACACCGCGTTCGGTGCGGCCATGCGCTCTGCGAAGGAGAACGGCTCGCTGCTGCCGCCGAAGCATATCCTCAATTCGCCGACGAAACTGATGAAGTCCGAGGGATACGGCGCCGGTTACGCATACGATCACGACGTGCCCGATGCATTCTCGGGGCAGGATTACTTCCCCGAAGCGATGGGGCGGCAGCAGTTCTACGATCCGCCGGAGCGCGGATTCGAACGCGAGATCAGGAAGCGGCTGGATTATTGGGCGAAGCTCAGGAAAGACAAACAAGAATAAGAACAAGCAAGGACAAGAACAAGAAATGTCTGACTTCCGTATCGACCTCGACGCCTATCTCGCAAAAATCGGTTTCCAAGGCCCGCGTACGCCGACGCTCGAAACGCTTCAGCGGATCATTCTTTCACATCAGTTCTCGATCCCGTTCGAGAACCTGAACTCATTCTCGGGGCTGGACGTGTCGCTCGACCCGGCCGAGATCGAAGCGAAGCTCTTGCGTCATGACCGCGGTGGCTATTGCCACGAGCAGAACCAGTATCTTTATCTCGCGCTTCTGGCGCTCGGGTTCGACGCGCGACTGAAGATGGCGCGCGTGCGCTGGATGCAAGCGCCCGAGGTGACGCCGCAGCGTGCTCACATGACGCTGAACGTCGCGGTGGACGACACATGGTTTCTCTGCGATGTGGCGTTCGGCGCTCTGACGCCGACGGCGCCGCTCCTGATCTCGACTGAAGCCGAGCAGCGGACGCCGCATCAGACCTATCGTCTGATCGAGCGGGATGACGACAAGCATCTTGAAGTGCGGATCGGCGAGTTCTGGCGGCCGGTCTACAGTTTCGACGACGCGCGCTTTTACATTGCCGATTTCCAGGCGGCGAACTGGCTGGTGTCGACGTTGCCGACATCGGAGTTCGTCACCAATCTCATCCTCGCGCGGCCGGATCGGAACCGGCGCCAAATTCTCAACAACGCCGACCTGACGTTCCGCTACAACGATGGCCGCGTCGAGAAGACGACGCTCGATAGTATCGAGCAGTTGCGATCGACGATCACGACCATGTTTGGGATCAAGATTCCGGCCACCGCGCAGATCGACCGCGCGCTGAGCCGGATCTTTGAGCGCTTGCCTCAGCCCGCCTGATCACTTCCCGGTCTTGATGAAGTCGATGATCTGGTCGGTCAGCCGGCTATCGCCGGTGTTGATCGCGAACACTTCCGAGATGTGGCTGTGCTGCGGCAGGCTGAAAGTGCGGGCGCAGCCACGGGCGCCCTTGCAGGCGGCGTCCTTCAGCTGAGCGTACTGTTCCACGAAGCGCGGCGGATCGAGTTCGGCCGCCGTCACCATCAGCGGCACCTTGCTGGCGGCGAGGCCAGCAAGCGATGAGCGATCCTTGTAGACCGATGCATCGGCGCCGAAATAAGCGCGCTCGGCGTCGCTCGGGCTCTGCGTGATGTCATAGAGGCCGGAAATCAGCGCTGCGCCTGCAAGTCCGATACCCTTGGGGCCGTGAAAGTTCGGATGCGCGACATAGCTCGCGGCGTGAACCGCGCCCGCCGAGTGTCCGATCAGGAAGACTTTCGCCGGATCGCCGCCGCGCGACGCGATGTTGTCGGAGACCCAGCGCGCCACCGACGCCACGTCCTCTGCGCCCGCGGGCCACGGGTTCTGCGGCGCGAGGCGGTAGGTCATGTTGACGCCGACGAAGCCGCTCTTGGCGGCCCAGAGCATGATGTTATCGTAGAACGGACTGCCGGGGCCGCGCTTGTCGCCGCGGGTGAAGCCGCCGCCATGCACGAAGATGACGACCGGCAGTGCGCTGCCGGCAGTTTCAGGTACGAACACGTCGAGCCGATTGCGCTCGTTGGTCCCATAGCTGATGTCGCGCTCGACTTTGACGCCGGCATAGGGCTCTTTCTGCTGCAATGGCGCGTAGAGGGCGGCGGTCTTCGGCGGGTCGATGACGCGCCCCAACTCCTTGAGTTTCTCGGCGACGTCCGCAGGCATCGGCGAGGTTTGGGCCCACGCCAGCGAAGACGCGAAGACTGGAACAAGCAGGCAAGCCGCCAGCCGCGACGATAGTCTCATGGACGCTTCCTCCAGGGTTCGGACCATGGCTCGATCGGCCTGTTCCTATGCTTTGGTCAAGATGGCGCGTTCATGCATTTTGCAACGACAGCGCCGTGACGGAGCCGATGATTTCAGCTACCGAGAGCTGGAGCAATCGCGGTTACCTCCAGTAAACCGCCAGATGGACGGACCATGAAACATAAAGACGCCGGCGGCCGTCGCGGTCGCGCCAAACCGGGCAGGGATACGCGCTCAGCAGGCGGCAAGCGCAAGCCCGGATCGCGCCGCGATGACGATCGCCGCGACGGGCCGCGCCCGGCGAAGCCGCGAGGCGCGCCATCATTCGCCGCGAAGCCGCGTCCGCCCGCAGCACGGGTCGAGCGCCCGTTTGAGGACGTGGCTCCATCGAAGCCCGATGCGCCGCCGTTGCCGACCAAGGTGCAGACCGTCACCGTGACGGCGGACGAGAACAACATGCGCGTTGATCGCTTTCTCGAAGCGCGCTTTCCGGGCCTGTCGTTCTCCCACATTCAGCGCATCGTCCGTAAAGGCGAGCTGCGCGTGAACGGCAAGCGCGCCGACAGCAAGGATCGTCTCGAGGAAGGGCAGAGCGTGCGGATTCCGCCGCTGAAGCTCGATGCGCCAAAGGCTGCGCCCGGCAGCCCCTCGGAAGCCGCGCAGAAAACAATGCAAGCGCTGAAGGAGATGACGCTTTACGAGGACGCAGACGTTCTCGTGCTGAACAAACCGGCCGGCCTTGCCGTGCAGGGCGGGTCAGGCATGACCAAGCATGTCGACCAGATGCTGGAGGTGCTGCGCGACAACAAAGGGCAGAAGCCGCGGCTGGTGCATCGTCTCGATCGTGAGACCTCCGGCTGCTTGCTGGTCGCCAAGACGCGCTTCGCCGCATCGGCGCTCACCGGATCGTTCCGCCACCGCTCGGCGCGCAAGATCTACTGGGCGCTGGTCGCCGGCGTGCCGAAGCCGAAGCAGGGGCGCATCTCGACATATCTCGCCAAGGAAGAGAGCGAAGAGGATTCGATCATGCGTGTCGCCGCGCATGGCGATGAAGGCGCGAGCCACGCGGTGACGTATTATGCCGTGGTCGAAACCTCGGCGCAAAAGCTTGCCTGGGTGTCACTGAAGCCGGTGACCGGCCGAACGCACCAGCTGCGCGCCCACATGGCGCATATCGATCATCCGATCGTCGGCGATCCGAAGTATTTCAGCATCGAGAATTGGGAATTCCCGGGCGGTATCCAGAAGCGGCTGCATCTGCTCGCGCGCCGCATCGTCATTCCGCATCCGCGCGGTGGCTTCATCGATGCGACCGCGCCGTTACCGCCGCACATGCTGCAATCGTGGAACCTGCTCGGGCTCGAGGCGGACCGGTTCGATCCGATCGAGAATGCGCCGGAAGAGTGAATGCGGAACGTCCTTGCGATCCGTGCATTCTCTCCCGATATGTTTCAGATGATCCGCCCGTTTGTGTACCTGCTGACGATGATTGCCGCCGCTCTGATCGGCGGCGTAGCTCACGCGCAGCCGCACCCGATGAATCAGCCGCTGCCATCGCCGTCGCTCAACGTCCCGCCGCCACCGCCGCCTCCACCGCCCAGGATCGAGATTCCGGCCATCCCGAAGATGGATGCTCCGCCGAAGCAGCCGCGGGTGAACGTCAATCCGCGGGGATCGTTCAGCGATCGCATTACCGATTGCCTGCACGAGGGAGCCGCCGCGGGGCTTGGCCCGAGCCAGCGAGCGGAATACTCTCGCAACTGTGCCAACAGATAGTGCGCCTTAATCATGAAAGAGCTTTTCGACGAAGTGGCCGGCCAGTCGCGGCTCGATCCGCAGGAATCCGCGCGGCAATCGTCGGCGCCGCCGAAGCGCAAGCGCTTCTACAAGGACGTCGGCGTCGCTGAAGGCGATGGCGGGTTCACCCTGACGCTCGACGGCAAGCCGATCCGCACGCCATCGCAGACGATCGTCGTTGTTCCAGCGCGCGTGCTGGCAGATGCAATCGCCGCCGAGTGGAACGCGCAGCAGGAGTTCATCGATCCGCTTTCTATGCCGCTGACGCGGCTTGCCAACAGCATCGTGCAGGGCGTCGCCGGCCGCGAGCAGGTCGTCGGCGAGGACATCGCAAAGTATTTCGGCAGCGACCTCCTGTTCTATCGCGCCGAGTTTCCGGATGAACTGATCGCGAAGCAGGGCGAGCACTGGGATCCGGTGCTGCGCTGGGCCGCCGAGGACCTCGGCGCACATTTCATCCTGGCTCAAGGCATCATGCCGGTGAGCCAGCCGGAGCAGGCGCTGGCACATGTCCGCAAGCAGCTGCCGTCGGACGCCTGGCGTATCGGCGCGCTGCATGTGGTGACCACCGTCACCGGCTCGGCGCTGCTGGCGCTGGCATTGCATATGGCCGCGCGCGATGCCGATGCGGTCTGGACAGCGGCACATGTGGACGAGGACTGGAACGCCGCCCGCTGGGGTGCGGACGACGAGGTCATGGCCCGCCGCGCCGCCCGGCGGCGGGATTTCGACGCAGCAGTGAAGGTGATCGAGGCTTTACGGAGCTGAGGCCGCTGGCGCTCCGCAGTCCGGTTAACAATTGGTTTACGGCGGTTGGATAGCCTCCGTCCGGTGCGCGGTTGGCGCACCGGGGCTTTTGATTCATGGCGATTGCGCTCAATCCGATCTTCCCCGTCGTCAGCGCGAAGCCCGTTGCGGCCGACCTCGTGCTGCAACCGGGTGCGGTGATCGATGCGCGCGTGCTGAAGGTGCTCGAAAACAACTTCGTGCGCCTCGCCATCGCCAACCTCACGATCGACGTGCTGTCCGATGTGCCGCTTAAGAACGGGCAGGCGCTGCAGCTCGCGGTGTCGCAGAATCCGCAAGGCATCAAGCTCGCGGTGGTGCCGCCCGGCGGCGGTGGCGCTGCGGGTGTTTCCGACATCGCCGATCCGGCTGTCACGCAGGCCGGCACGACGGCAAAATCCGGCGCGCCGGCACCGGCGGTGCTGAACAATTCGCAAGCGCTTGCCGTTTCGTCCGCCGTGCAGACGGCCGCGACGCGCCAGACCGGTCTGTCGCAACTCTTTGCCAATCTCGCCGCCGCGACCGGCGCGCAATCGCTACCGCCGCAGGTCCGGCAGGCGGTGGTGCAGCTCTTTGCGCTCCAACCGGAATTGTCGGACAATCTCACCGGCGCGAAAATCCAGGCGGCGTTCGAAGCCTCCGGTTTGTTTCGGGAAAAGACGCTGGCATCGTTCCCCGCGAACCAGCCGCAGCCTGCTGCGCTTCCCGATCTCAAATCGGCGCTGATCGTTTTACGCCAAACGTTGAGCGTGGCGCTCGCCAATGCCACGCAGGCGCAAGCGCCGGCACAGCCAGCCACGTCAGCGCCGGGAAGTGCATCGCAGGCAACAGCAAGCGGCACACCGCTTTTGCAGCCGCAGGTGATATCGCAGACGGCGGCGCCGAATATTTTGCCGCAAGCCGCCGCCCCGCCGGGTGTTCAGATCTCTCCGCAGACCGGACCTGTCGTCACCACCGCGCCGCCGCTTGTGCCGGGTGCTGACGCTCAGACTGTTCTTTCGCCGAATGCAGCGCGCGTTGGCGAACCATCGGACATTGCGAAAGCGATCGGCCTTGCTGCCGGCGCTGTGCGACAGGGATCGGGCGCCCCGCCGCTGGCTCCCGATACGTTCCTCAGTCTGATCCGCAATGCGTTGCAGATCGCGCGAACGGAGGCGGGTGTCGAGCCTGGCAGAGCCACCCCGCAAAGTTCGTTGTCTGATCTCGATCCGGGCATTGCGCGAACGAATGTTCCGTCGCCGCCGTTCCGCGGCGCTGCGCCGTCTGCGCAGCCGATCGCGGAGCCGACGCTCGCGGCCGATGCGCCGCCGCTCGCGACGGTGCGTCAGCTGATCGACGATACGGACGGAGCGATTGCGCGGCAGACCTTGCTGCAAGTCGCCTCGCTGCCGGATCGTGTCGATGTGCCCGGTGCGAAGCTCGATGTCGTGACGCCGCGCTGGAGTTTCGAAATTCCGTTCGCTACGCCGCAGGGCACGGCGGTGGCGCAGTTCGAAGTCGCGCGCGATGGTGGCGGCAACGGCGAGGAGGGGACTGCCAGCAAGGTCTGGCGCGCACGTTTCTCGCTCGATGTCGAACCGGCGGGACCGGTGCACGCGATCATCTCGCTCGCCGGCGAAACAACGTCGGTGCGGATGTGGGCCGAGCGCCCGGTGACGGCCGCGCAACTGCGCGCCAACACCACGCAGCTGGCGCAGGCGTTGCGCAGCGCCGAGCTTGAGCCCGGCAACATCGTGATTGGCGAGGGCGAGCCGCCGCAAGCGGCAACAGCGCCCGCGGGCCATTTCGTGAATCGCGCGTCATGAGCGTCACAAGCGTCAAGAGTGTTAACTCGAAACTCGCCGTCGCGCTCGAATACGATCGCAAGGGCGCACCGCGCGTCGTCGCGAAGGGCAAGGGCGCGCTCGGCGAGAAGATCATCGACGTCGCGAAGGCCAACGACGTTCCGATCGAAGAGAATGAAGTGCTTGCGGGTGCGCTCTCCAACGTCGAACTGGGCGATGAGATTCCGCCCGAGCTTTATCGCGCCGTCGCCGAAGTGCTCGTGTTCGTGCTGCGATTGTCCGGACACCGGCGCT
>JBEIPX010000542.1:0-2068 GCA_040376815.1 Bradyrhizobiaceae bacterium | reverse complement strand
CATCGACCGCGATCTCTCGCTCGCCGCCAGCATGAATTACGCGCATCTGCCGGTGCGCAGAAGGCCCAAAGTCGCGCTACTCGCGACCGGCGACGAACTGCTGATGCCAGGCTCTTCGCCCGGCCCCGGCCAGATCATCTATTCCAACGGCTACGGCTTGCGCGCGCTGGCCAGGAATGAAGGAGCGGAGGCGATCGACCTTGGCATCGCCGCCGATACGGTCGAAGCGACAACGGCTGCGATCCGCCGTGCCCGCGATCTTGGCGTCGACATTCTTGTCACCACCGGTGGCGCATCGGTCGGCGATCACGACGTGGTCAAGCGCTCGCTTGAAGCAGAAGGCACCACGATCGCGTTCTGGAAAATCGCGCTGCGCCCCGGCAAGCCGATGATGCACGGCCGCCTCGGCGCGATGCGCGTGATCGGCCTGCCCGGCAATCCGGTTTCGTCCTACGTGTGCGCATTTCTGTTCCTCGTGCCGCTGCTGCGCGCATTGCTCGGCCGCAGCGATGTCCATCATGAACGCCACCGCGCGGTCCTTGGCCGCGACCTCGACGCCAACGACGCGCGCGAGGAGTACATGCGGGCACACCTCGACATGAGTGAAAACGGGGTGACGATCGCGACGCCGGTAACGCAGCAGGACAGTTCGCTTTCGGCCCATCTGTCGGCTGCCGGTGGCCTCGTGATCCGCCCGCCGCACGCGCCAGCGGCGGCCCAAGGATCGCCCTGCGTTATCCTTAAGCTTCCGGTCTGACGAAAGCTCACCTTGTTGACGTGAAATTAAAGGGTTGCGGAACACATATGGAACATATAGTGTCCGTTCATGATTTGTTTCGAGTGACTCGCGCCTCGAAATAACCCTCCGGCCCCTCCTAGATGAGGCCAGCAGGACGAGCGGCGCGGCACTTTTGGGGGACGACCGAGATGCTGACACGCAAACAGTTCGAGCTTCTGCGCGTTATCAACGATCGCCTGAAGGAAGCGGGCGTGCCCCCCTCCTTCGACGAGATGAAGGACGCGCTCGATCTGCGATCCAAGTCCGGCATTCACCGGCTGATCACCGCGCTGGAAGAGCGCGGTTTCATCCGCCGCCTCCCGAATCGTGCGCGCGCCATCGAAGTCATCAAGCTGCCGGATCTCGCTGCCGCTGCGGGCGGCGGTGGCGGACGCCGCGGTTTCACTCCGAGCGTCATCGAGGGCAACCTCGGCAAGGTCCGCTCGGCATCCGAGGATGAAGGCGGACGTCCCGTCTCGATCCCGGTGATGGGCCGCATCGCCGCCGGTACCCCGATCGAGGCACTACAGACCCGCAGCCATACCATAAGCATGCCGCCGGAAATGCTCGGCTCCGGCGAACACTACGCACTCGAAGTGCGGGGCGATTCGATGATGGAGGCCGGCATTCTCGACGGCGACATCGCGCTGATCCAGAAATCCGAGGGAGCTGACACCGGCGACATCGTCGTCGCACTGATCGACGAAGAGGAAGCGACGTTGAAGCGCTTCCGCCGCCGTGGTGCGTCGATTGCGCTCGAACCTGCGAACGCAGCCTACGAGGTGCGCATCTTGCCGCCGAACCGTGTGCGTATCCAGGGCAAGCTGGTCAGCATCTTCCGCCGCTACTGATCCTGCTCGCGCGCTTTGAGCATGATCTTTTCGGAAAACCGCTTCACACTTTTCCGGATCATGCTCTAGTCGTCAGGCTGAATATCGCGCTCTGGCGGCGTAGCATCGACCGGGGGCTGTCGCCGTTGCAGCGTCGTTGACGTTGCACGGTCCGCGGCAGCGGCCGTTCGCGAATACCACGGCCGCTCCAACGATGGCGGCCGTACCGCCACGATCGCAAACCCCTCACCCTGCAGCCGCAGCGCCAGCGTTCCCTCGCTCTTCAATCGCTCGCGATCGATCACGAACGCCGCACAGCCACGTGGCGCCGGATGCGCCGTCACGACCAGCACCGTTCTTTCGCAGTCGTCTGGGAGCGCATCGGGCCGCAGCGCAAGACCAACCAGCGCCCCACCCGGCATCGGCACAACGCAACCCGCGTCGTCGCATGACACACCGT
>JBEIPX010000332.1:0-4113 GCA_040376815.1 Bradyrhizobiaceae bacterium | reverse complement strand
GGGATGGTCATGTGCGGCCGATAGCTGGATTGTCAGAATAAGGGCACGATTCCCGCTCAAGAGCGTTCTTTGGGCGTCGGCAGAGCGGTATAAATCGCGGCGAAACGCCCTATCTCCTAGTGGAGTGGATTTGACATTCGCTACCTGTTTCACCGCGAACTCGCCGTGCGAATGTCAAATCCAAAACTCCACTAGAAACTTATATTTGCTAGTGGTCCTTTGATTCTAACATTTGCAAACACACCCCGCCGAAACAGGATGCAAATGTTAGAAACGGACCACGAGTATTCGTCGTAGTCCGCACACGAGTGCGAGAACCGACCTGCGATGCCTCACCGCCCGCCACCGCCTGACGACGACCAGACTCGCGCCGCTCCCGAACGAGCGGCAGGTGCGTTCTTCGGCCGCCGCAAGGGGCACAAGCTGCGCGCGCATCAGACCGATCTGATCGCGCTGCTGCTGCCGAAACTTGCGCTCGCGATCGATATGCGCGCGCCGGATGACCTGGCCTCGCTGTTTGAGCCCCCGGTCGAGCGTGTGCGGCTCGAGATCGGCTTCGGCGGCGGCGAGCACCTGATCGCCGAAGCACAGGCGCACCCGCACATCGGCTTCATCGGCTGCGAACCTTACGTCAACGGCATGGCCAAGATTCTCGCGCAGATCGACGCGCGGAAAATTCCGAACGTGCGCCTGTTCGCCGGCGACGCCGCCGAGCTGCTGACGTGGATGCCGGCGCGCGCGCTGACGCGGATCGATCTGATTCATCCCGATCCGTGGCCGAAGCGGCGGCACTGGAAGCGGCGTTTCGTGCAGGACGCGACAATCGCGGCGATGGCTCGCGTGCTCGGCGATTCCGGCGAGTTCCGCTTCGTGTGCGACATCGATCACTACGTCGCCTGGACGCTGGAGCACATGATGCGCGCGCGCGATTTCGCATGGACTGCCGAACGCGCCGACGACTGGCGGCTGCCGTGGCCCGGCTACACCATGACACGTTACGGCGCGAAAGCTGTCCGCGAAGGCCGCAAGGCGGCATATTTGATTTTCAGGAAGAGTTGAGAGCTATTCTCTCGGCATTATTCCGTCATTGCGAGCGGAGCGAAGCAATCCAAATCCAAGTAAGAAAGTGGATTGCTTCGTCGCGCAAAGGCGCTCCTCGCAATGACGCGCGTGACGAAATTCTCAGCCCTTGCGCGACTTCCAGAAGTTCAGCACGCGCTGCGCGGTCACCGGCACCAGCCGCTCGTAGTTGCCCCGTGCTTCCTCGAAGCTCGACGATGCCGGCACGCGCGCGACGCCGGTGCGCAGCACGATCAAGGCCTTCACCGTCACCCAGTCGAGATCGAGCGACTTGCCCATGATCAGGATCGGATCGTAGCGGTCGCCGGTCATCAGATGATCGACGATCGAAATCTTCACACCGGTCATCATCGCCAGCGCTGCGACGGTCGCGTCGTACTTGTAGTCCTTCGCAAGCTCGAACAGCTTCGCCTCGTCGAGCCGCCCCGTCCGATGCAGGGCGAGAATAGCCCGCTGCGCCTGATTGAAGTCGCGCTGCGGCGTCTCGATCGCCTCCACGCCCGGCATGTCGTCGAGCACCTGATTGATCGCGGCCTTGCGCGCCGGAGCGGCCGCTTCGAACAGGCGCCGCCGCACCAGATCGACCGAGCCGTTCATCAGCTGCTTGAGGTGCGTGTTCGACAGATCGCTGCGCTGGCCGAGCGAGATCGCCAGCACGCCGTCATCGGCCGCGCGCTTGACGAGACTCGAATAGCCGATCGGCGAGAACGCCGCGCCTTCGTTGCCGGCGACGCTGCGGATCACCTCGCGCTCTCCACGGCGCAGGATGACGTCGGTCACCGGCGCCGACAGCGACGTACGCACGGACATCGCCAGCAGATGCGGCTGCCCTTTGCTGCGGGCGATATCGGTCAGCGTATCCTCATCGATCAGCGGCGACAGCCGCAGCAAGGGACCCGCGATCTTGATTTCGTCGTCGCGCACGAGCTTGTTGACCAGCATCGGCGGCGCGTTGGCGAGGTCGGCCATCTGCGCAGCGAGTTCGGCGCGCGCATTGATATCGGTATTGGGGACGAGACCGGTGAGAATGCCGTCGAACAGATCGACGTGCTGCGGCCGGAAGTGCCCGGCGCCTTCCCGGAACAGCCCCGAGATTTTCAGCATCGCATCGGCGCGCTTTTGCGGACTTGCGCCTTTAACGATGTCGTCAAGCTCGGGCAGCAACGGTGGGGCTATCGGCATCGAGAACGCACTCAACTCGGCGCATGTGATTGAAATCGCGCACGTTGCGCGGTCCCAGCATAGGCAGCGTTCATGAATGAACGGTTAGTCGCAGGGGGCCGCAGCCGGCGCTCCCGGACGGGCCGATTTCCTGCCTCACCGGGCCTTGCCGGATGCGCCGAAAAGGGCTATATGGCGGGCAAATAAAGCGTTCTCATCGCTGCGATCGCAACGAGAGAGTGGGCCCCTCGCCGGACCCGCTCTTTTTTATTTCCTGAAACAGGCCGGAAGGCCGTTCCGGGGCAGCCGAGATCAAACAACGGGTTCCGCATCCAGTCGCTGAGCCAGGGAGCCCTTCAGGGGTCCGACGCTGAACGTGGACATGAACGAGCCGATCGACACCAGAGCCGAAATGGAACTGCCGCAGGCAGATCTCGCCGAACCGCGTCTCGTGGTCGAGCCGGGCGTTGCCGCGCGTGTCGCCGCGGTTGCGGCGCCGGTGCTGGAAGGCATGGGATACCGCCTCGTCCGCATCCGCGTTTCCGGCGAAGCCGGCTGCACCGTGCAGGTGATGGCCGAGCGGCCGGACGGCACGATGCTGATCGAGGATTGCGAAGCGGTGTCGCGGGCGCTGTCCCCGGTTCTGGACGTCGCCGATCCGATCGAGCGCGCCTACCGGCTTGAGATTTCGTCGCCCGGCATCGACCGGCCGCTGGTTCGCCGGTCGGATTTCGCCAGGTTCGAGGGCCATCTGACCAAGATCGACATGGCGGTCGCGCATGAGGGCCGCAAGCGATTCCGCGGTAAACTCGCGGGCGTCGAGGGCGACTGCGTCCGGCTTCATCGCGATGACATTCGCGCGGGCGAAAATCCCGACGCGCTGCTGCCGATGGCGGACATTTCCGATGCCCGGCTGGTGTTGACCGACGCGCTGATCGCGGAATCGATGCGCAGGGGCAAGGCAGCCGAACGCGACCTGAAGGAAAATTTGGGTCTCGCGCCGGCGCCGCCGGAACATGCGCGCGCCGCCCGCGCCAAACCCGCAACGAAAAAGAAGGCTCCGCCGAAAAAGGCCGAGCCAAAGAACACCAAAGCACACCGCCTTGCGCGTCAACACGCCGGGCACGACGAAGCCGAAGGAGACTAACGATGGCCGTCAGCGCCAATAAGCTCGAGCTCTTGCAGATCGCCGACGCCGTCGCGCGCGAAAAGTCCATCGACCGCAGCATCGTCATCGCTGCGATGGAGGATGCGATCGCGAAAGCGGCCCGCGCGCGCTATGGCAGCGAGACCGACGTGCACGCCGAGATCGACGCCAAGAAGGGCGAGCTGCGGCTGTCGCGCCACATGCTGGTGGTCGAGCAGGTCGAAAATCCGTCGAACCAGATTTCGCTGGTCGACGCGCAGCGCGCCAATCCGGGCGCACAGGTCGGCGACACAATCGCCGATACGCTGCCGCCGCTCGAATACGGCCGCATCGCCGCGCAGTCGGCGAAGCAGGTGATCGTGCAGAAGGTGCGCGAGGCCGAGCGTGACCGCCAGTACCAGGAATTCAAGGACCGCATCGGCGACATCGTCAACGGAACCGTCAAGCGCGTCGAATACGGCAGCGTGATCGTCGATCTCGGCCGTGGCGAAGCCATCGTGCGGCGCGACGAAATGCTGCCGCGCGAAGTGTTCCGTAACGGCGATCGCGTCCGCGCCTACGTGTTCGACGTAAGGCGAGAAACCCGTGGGCCGCAGATCTTTCTGTCGCGCACCCATCCGCAGTTCATGGCCAAGCTCTTCGGCCAGGAAGTGCCGGAAATCTATGACGGTATCGTCGAGGTGAAGGCCGTCGCCCGTGATCCGGGCTCGCGCGCCAAGATCGCC
>JBEIPX010000089.1:0-9183 GCA_040376815.1 Bradyrhizobiaceae bacterium | reverse complement strand
TCCTCAGCCTGCCACACCGGCTGGCGCAAGCCTGGATCGGCGAGCCGGAAATGATCCGGCGCAGTCCAAACCACTATTTTTTCCTGCACCTGTCGGTCATGGCCCTGGGTGCGCTCTGCCGCTTCCAGTTCGACGGACGGCTTGGTCAGCGGTGGCTTCAAATCTTTCTGGCGCTCGTCATCGGCTACTGGACGCTATGGATCTGGCCGAGGCCCGTCTGGAAATGGACCCTCGGACAATGGGATTGGGGCGGCGCGCGCGAAGCCCTCACCTATGCTGCGCCGATCGCGCTGTTCGCGATCATGGTGCGCTTTCGCTCATTTACATGGCAGCCGCTCGCTTATCTCGGAACGATCAGCTATTCGATCTATCTCATGCACCTGCCCGTTATCTACGTCACGGCGGCAGCTATCCAGAATGGCCTGTTGTTATCGGGTATCTCGCTGCTGCCTGCGTCGTTGCTCGCGTTTGCAGTCGCAATGATCACGACCGTGGTCTCGGCATTGACCTTCAAGGTCATCGAACAGCCGGCGATCTCGCTCGGCCGGCGCCTGTCGTCAGGGACTGTCGTCAAAGACTCGGATCGAAACAGTTGTTCCGCCGATGGGTTGAAGGCATGATCGCGTCCATGCAGGCGTGACCCGGATTCGGCTGGGGCGCCGTACGGCCAACCGCAGCTGGGAGACGACGATGACACGCGAACTGTTTTGGCTGACGCTGACGGTGATTTTGACGGGCCTCATGTGGGCGCCCTACATCCTCAATCGCGTCATGGTGCGCGGGCTTTCCGGCGCGATGGCAAATCCGTCGCGCAACGACAAGCCGCAGGCCGAATGGGCCAACCGGATGATGTTCGCGCACGACAATGCGGTCGAGAACCTCATCGTTTTTGCGCCGCTGGTGCTGATCCTCAATGCGATCGACTACTCGACCAAATGGACGGTGATGGCCTGTGCCGTCTATTTCTGGTCACGCCTCGCCCACGCTATCGTCTATACATTCGGCGTGCCGGTCCTGCGCACACTGACCTTCACCGTCGGCTTCATTGCGCAGGCCGTGCTGGTGCTCGGGATTTTCGGGAAGCTCTGAGACAGATTTCGATTAATACCGAATGCGCGGGCTTGGGCCCGCGCATTTTCGTTTATGAGGCCGATTAGCCGGCGGCTTCAGGCAGACCTAGCATCAGCCGCATGTTTTGTATCGCCGCGCCGGACGCTCCCTTGCCGAGGTTGTCGAGTCGCGCGACCAAAACGGCCTGCCCGTGCTTGTCGCCCGGAAACACGTAGAGTTCGAGCTTGTTGGTCTCGTTCAGCGCCTCAGGCTCAAGCCGCCCGCCCTTCGCCGCTGGATTGTCGAGCGGCAGCACCGAGACATAGCGGCTCCCGGCATAGCGTTTCGCGAGAACCGCGTGCAGATCGGCGCTGCCGGGCTTGCCGGGCAGCGTGTCGAGATGCAGCGGCACCGAGACGAGCATGCCCTGGCGATAGTTGCCGACCGACGGCACGAAGATCGGCCGCCGCGTCAGGCTGGAGTATTTCTGCACTTCCGGCACGTGCTTGTGTTCGAGGCCAAGACCGTAAAGTTCGAACGACGGCGCCGAGCCGTTTTCGAAACTCTCGATCATCGACTTGCCGCCGCCCGAATAGCCGCTCACCGCATTCACGGTCACCGGATAGTCGGCCGGCATCAGGCCCGCGTCGACAAGCGGCCGCAGCAGCGCGATCGCGCCCGTTGGATAGCAGCCGGGATTGGAAACTTTGCGTGCGGTTCGGATGTTATCGGCTTGATCGGGCGCAAGCTCGGGGAAGCCATAGGCCCAGTCGGGCGCGACCCGAAATGCCGTCGAAGCGTCGAGCACCTTGGGTGCTTTCGCGCCCATGCCGTCGATCAGCGCCACCGTCTCCTTCGCCGCATCGTCCGGCAAGCAGAGGATCACGAGATCCACCTCTTCCATCAGCGCGCGCTTCGCGCCCGGGTCCTTGCGCTTGTCGGCCGCGATGCTTTTCACGGCGATGTCGTCGAGATGCGTCAGGCGCTCGGCAATGCCGAGTCCGGTCGTTCCCGACGCGCCGTCGACAAAGACAGCCGGTTTGGTGGTGGAGGCGTTTTGAACCTCGATCACAGCCGTTGTGTTCATCACATCGCCTCCTCGACCAATCCGGATACGCCGGTCTCACTGATATCGTGAGGCTCGGCCGTTTCTGCAAATGCGTGCGGCCGCATCGCTTTCATGTCCCGGGCAATGGCCTGGGCGCCCGGCGACGTCTGTAAGCCCAAGGCGGTCGCCACCGCAACATGATCCGCATCGGATTTATGCTGGTTCAGTTTGAAGCTGCCATGAACGTCTTCCACGGTCATAACAAGCCCGATGATGGCCCGCATCAGCCCTTCCCGCCGCGCGGCTGGAACCTTCGCCATGGTCCAGATCGGCTTCGGCAGCAGCTCCCGCTCGAACCGCTCGCTCAGGGAATCGAGGTGCGTGACCAGCTCGTCCCCGGCCATAGGGCGCACTGGCCCTGTCAGATGCACAGCCTGATAGAGCCAGGTCGGGACCTGATGTGCCGAGGCGTACCAGTCGGACGACACGTAGGCGTCGTCCCCCTGCACCGCGAGCAGCCATGACTTCTCACCATCCGCAAGCGCGGCAAGCGGATTATGGCGCGCGACGTGGAAGGCGACAATTGGCGTGCCGTCCTGGCCGTAGCTGAGATGAAATGGCACCGGCGACGCGACGGGTTTGTCGCCGTCCGTTGCACAGGCGAGACCGAAGCCGCGCTCCAGCGCAAACTTCAAGCTTGCGGCGCGATCGATCTGAAACGCGTGAGGTACATGCATATCGGTCTCCTGCTCGTGACGAGCCACCAGAGACCGGACTGCGATTTTCAGGGGAAAAACAAAAGTGCCGCAGAGCGATCTCCGGCGGCACTGGTTGGCGATCTAGAGGCGCACGCCAACCCATGCCGCGAATATACGGCGGCGGGCGTTGGCGATGGTCAGCGCGTTGATCATGGGCGCGGGATATAGGGCTGGCTCGGCGAGCCGTCAAGCAACTCCGCGGGCTGCCAGGTGCGTGCAAGCCAGCTACGTGGAATCGCCGGGCGCAAAAAGGCCGCCCGAAACGGGCGGCCTTCGCATTATCATCAGCGCCGGATCAGAGCGACGTCGACCACATGATGGGCAGATACCGATAACCGTCACCGTCCTTGGCGACGTTGCCCTGGGCCGGGAACGGGAAGTGATAGCCCTGCACCCGCATCTTTTCGGCGACCAGCATGTCGTAGATCTTGCGACGCGCGTCTTCTGCCATCTTGGCGTCCTGATCGAACATCAGGTGGAAGCCCGGATTGGCGACAAATATCGCCGGATGGTTGGTCGTGTCGGACTGAACGAAGATTTTGTCCGAACCGGAGGCGATGACGAACGCGGTGTGGCCCGGCGTATGGCCAGCGGCGCTCACGGCCGTGATGCCCGGAGCGATTTCCTTGCCCCACTCGTACGGCGTCACTTTCTTCTTCAGACCGGTTTCAAAAACGCGGCGTGCGTTCTTGAACACGTCCTGCATGCGGCCCGCCGGAGCGCGGCTCATCTCGCCGTCATCCATGAAGTATTTCAGCTCCGTCGACGACGCCATCACCTCGGCGTTCGGGAACAGCATCTGCCCTTCCGGGCTGAGCAGACCGTTGATGTGGTCGCCGTGGAAGTGCGAGATGATGACGATATCGATGTTCTTCGGGTCGATACCCGCAGCAGCGAGGTTGGTCTGGTACTGACCGACATTGCCCTTGCTGTTTGCAAATGCTCCCGGACCGTTGCCGGTATCGATCGCAATCAGCTTGCCGCCAGCGTTGACAATGATCGGCGCGAACGTGATCGACATCTTGTCCGCAGGCAGGAATGCTTTCTCAAGCGCGGCATTCACTTCGGCCTTGGTCTTGTTGGCAACGAAGGTGTCCGGCAGGTTGAACGTGTTGGTGCCGTCGGCGATTGCAGTCACTTCGATGTCGCCGACTTTGTAGCGATAGAAGCCTGGCGCCTGCTTGCCTGTCGGAGGCGCAGCTGCGTCAGCAGCAGTCGGCGAAATCATCGGCATGGCTGCGAGCGCAGCAGCGCCGCCCAGCATGTGGCGTCGTGTCAAATCCATAGCGAGCCTCCCAGAAAAATGAGCGTCATCGAGGTGATCTGTTCAATTGCGAACAGTTCGCATGACCGCTTTCGGATTCTCATGAACCGCACTGTTGCGATTCATTCGCATCATGCGAAACCGCGACCATCGCCGGACTAACACCCGATCGCGGTTGAAATTCCCGATCACACTCCAGTTGGTTTGCCCGTGCTCAGAACATCATCTTCACGCCCATCATTCCGGGCGCGAGCAGGAGGGCTGCCCAGAGAAATGCGGAGGTAAAATTTGCGAACTGGAAGTGCCAGTACGGCATCTCGCTGACACCCGCGACGAGTGGCACCGTCGCGCGTAACGGTCCGGAGAAACGGCCGACGAACACGCTCGGAATGCCCCACTTCTGCACAAAGCGCTCGGCCGCAGCGAGCATGTCGGGAAATTGCGAAAGCGGCCACATGTGTTCGATCTCAGTCTTGTAACGGTGACCGAACCAATACGAGAGCCAGTCACCGAGAGCCGCCCCGATCGATGCGGCCAGCCAGATCGGCCAGAAATTGATGCCGCTGACGCCGATCAGCGCGCCGATCGCGACCAACATTCCCCACGCGGGAATGAAGAGCGACACTACGGCGAGGGACTCGGCGAATGCGAGAAAGAAGACGATCGGGGCAGCCCACACCTGGTGAAGGCGGACAAATTCCGCGACTCCCCGTGTCATGTCCTCAAAGCCCATCGACCGTCCCCACCCTGTTTCCGCCCCGCGACCAGTTTTGGCCATTGTTATCGAGGCCGGCCCGGATAGCACGCCCGGCCCGCCATTGCGCGCGCTCGCCCTGCGTCACATTTGCAAGACTATCCATGGCATAGTCAAAAGCAGCGATTCGTCCGATCGGCGACCGAACTTCTATCTGAGAAAACATGTCAAAGCCTCTGAAAGCGCAGAAAAAAACTAAATCTGACGATCTGTTCGGCCAAGCGGCGCCGAAAGGCCGGTCAACAGCTTCGGCGCCCCGCGGCGGGTCGGCTGAGGCCGGGTACACCGCCCGGGACATCGAGGTTCTGGAGGGGCTGGAACCGGTGCGCCGGCGTCCGGGCATGTATATCGGCGGCACCGATGAGAAGGCCCTGCACCACCTGTTCGCGGAAGTCATCGACAATTCGATGGACGAGGCGCTGGCGGGTCACGCCACCTTCATCGAGGTCGAACTGACGACCGACGGATTCCTGATGGTCAGCGATAACGGCCGCGGCATCCCGGTCGATCCACATCCGAAATTTCCAAAGAAGTCGGCGCTCGAAGTGATCATGTGCACGCTGCACGCGGGCGGCAAATTCGATTCAAAGGTCTACGAGACGTCGGGCGGTCTGCACGGGGTCGGCGTGTCGGTGGTGAACGCCCTCTCTTCGCGGCTCGAGGTCGAGGTCGCGCGCAATCAGAAGCTCTACAAGATGGCGTTCGAGCGCGGCCACCCGAAAGGCAAGCTCGAAGATCTCGGCAAAGTCCATAACCGCCGCGGCACGCGCGTACGCTTCAAACCCGATACCGACATTTTCGGCGCCAAGGCGGCGTTCAAACCGCAACGCCTGTTCAAGATGGCGCGCTCGAAGGCGTACCTGTTCGGCGGCGTCGAAATCCGCTGGAAATGCGCGCCCGAGCTTCTGCGTGGTATCGAGGATGTGCCTGCGGAAGACACATTCCATTTTCCCGGCGGCCTGAAGGACTATCTTGCCGCAGCCATCCACGCCGACACGCTCGTGCATCCGGATATCTTCTCGGGCAAGTCAGGCCGCACCGGCGGTCACGGCGCGTGCGAGTGGGCAGTGGCATGGACGGCCGATGCGGACGGCTTCCTTTCATCCTACTGCAACACCATTCCGACCCAGGATGGCGGCACCCACGAAGCCGGCATCCGCAGCGCCATGTTGCGCGGCCTGAAGGATCACGCCGAGCGCGTTGGCCAAGGCAAGCGCGCTGCTTCGATCACATCGGAAGACGTGATGGTCGGCGCGGCCGTGATGCTATCGGTGTTCGTGCGAGAGCCCGAGTTCCAGGGGCAAACCAAGGACCGCCTCGCCACCGCCGAAGCTCAGAAAATCGTCGAACAGGCAGTCAAGGACCCCTTCGATCACTGGCTTTCCGGCAATCCGGTTCAGGCCAACAAGCTGCTCGATTTCGTCATCGAGCGCGCGGATGAGCGCGTGCGCCGCCGTCAGGAAAAGGAAGTCGCGCGCAAGACCGCCGTGCGCAAGCTGCGCTTGCCCGGCAAACTTGCCGACTGCTCCGACACCGCGTCCGAGGGCTCGGAACTCTTCATCGTCGAGGGCGACTCGGCCGGCGGCAGCGCCAAGCAGGCGCGCGATCGCAAGACGCAGGCCGTGCTGCCGCTGCGCGGCAAGATTCTCAACGTCGCTTCCGCCGGAAAAGACAAGCTCGCCGGCAACCAGCAGATCGCCGATCTCATGCAGGCCATCGGCTGTGGCTCGGGTGCGCACTATCGCGAAGAGGATTTGCGCTATTCACGCATCATCATCATGACCGATGCCGACGTCGACGGCGCGCATATCGCTTCGCTGCTGATCACCTTCTTTTACCGGCAGATGCCGCGGCTGATCGACGAAGGGCATCTCTATCTCGCCGTGCCTCCGCTCTACCGCCTCACCCACGGGGCGAAGACGGTCTATGCGCGCGACGATGCGCATCGCAATCAGCTTCTCAAATCTGAATTCAATGCCAACGCGAAGGTCGATGTCGGCCGCTTCAAAGGCCTTGGCGAAATGATGCCGGCGCAGTTGAAGGAAACGACGATGGACCCGCGCAAGCGCAACCTGTTGCGCGTGGTGCTCCTCGCCGACGATCGCGAAGGCACTGCTGATTCCGTCGAACGGCTGATGGGCAACAAGGCCGAAGCGCGCTTCGCCTTCATTTCCGACAAGGCGGAGTTCGCCAGTGAGGAATTGCTGGACGTCTAACGCCAGGTCACTCGCGCCAGGTCACTCGCGTCGGAGCAACAACCATGCGCACGCCTCTGCTGATCGCTGGTTTGCTGTGCCTGATCATCGGGCTGATCTGGCTCGGTCAGGGCACCGGTTACGTCCCTTACCCCACATCGAGTTTCATGGTCGGGCAGTCGAACTGGGCCGTCTACGGAGCGATGCTTGCGTTCGTCGGCCTGGTGCTGGTTGCGGTATCCCGGCGCCGCTGACATTTACCGTAAAAGATTCTCGAATTACCGATATCTGTCAGATACTTGCCGCTTTTTTATCCGCAGTGCTTTTGCAGCAACAGCATTTTCCCGCAAATCACGTCACATTGACGCAGGTAATATTTGGCTGGCGGGAAATTTCGCGTCGGCGGCTTTTTAAGATTGGGGATTGCACATGAAGCTTCTGGGGGGAATTGCAGCGGCCTTGGTTATCGTATCGACCTCGGCGATGGCTGCGGACCTGAGGGCGCGTACGGTGAAGGCGCCGCCGCTCGTCGTGCCGGTCGCCTATAACTGGTCGGGCTTCTACACAGCATCAACCGTCGGCGGTCAGTGGTGGGATGCGAAGGGTTCGTACGTCAACACCGGTCTCCCGGATCGCCACAACACCGACGGCAGCGATTTCGTCACCGGCCGATTTGCCGGCTACCAGCACCAGTTCGGCCGTTGGGTCCTCGGTGTTGAAGGCGGCTTCAGCCAGAAGTGGGACTACGACTACGGTACGTCGCTGAGCGCGAGCGGAAACTGCATTGGCGCAAGTGCCGTCGCGAACCGCACCTGCGAAGCCCGTCTCCAGAACTACTGGACCGCCGGCGCCAAGGTTGGCTACACGTGGGACAAGCTCATGGTCTACGGAACCGGTGGTTACGCCAACGGTAGCGTCTATACCCGCACCACCGTCACCACGGCTCCGAACGTCTGGACCAGCTATACGCACGAGCGTCAGGGCGGCTGGTACGCCGGCGTCGGCGTCGACTACTACGTGATGAAGTTCCTGTGGTCGGACGTGATCATCGGCGCCGAATATCAGCACATCGATCTCGGCACCAAACTGCATCGCGACATTCTTCCCGGCGCGACCGGCATCAACAACCGCAACGTGAAGGTTACGGACGACGTGATCCGCGCCAAGCTGACCTTCAAGTGGACCCCGGGACCCGCTGCGGTCGTTGCCAAGTACTAAGCGTCTTTACTAGCTCCTCCTGACTGAAGGCCCCGGATAGCGATATCCGGGGCCTTTCTCGTTTTCCCGCAACAATCCCTCACGCAGCACCGGACTTGCCTGATCTCCCGCATTGTGGTCGCTAGGCGAAAATCATCCGTCAAGGAGCCCGCACGCAGATGCCTGCCTCTCCCTTCGATCTCACCGGCAAGGTCGCGCTCATTACCGGAGGCAACACAGGGATCGGGCTTGCGATCGCCAGAGGTCTTGCCGAAGCTGGCGCATCGGTCGTCATCGCCGACCGCAATCCGGCGAATGCTGAGGCTGCAGCGGCGTCGCTCGCGGCGTCCACGACCGCATCGAACAGCCGCACCCTCGCGCTCACTGCTGACGTCACCGACAAGGCCGCCGTCGCGGCGATGATTGAGACGGTGCTGAAGGATTTCGGCCGCATCGACGCCCTCGTCAACAACGCCGGCATCAGTCTCTCCGCCCCGCCCGAGGAGATGCCGATCGAGAATTGGCAAACGGTGATCGACGTCAACCTCACCGCGCCGTTCATCTGCGCACAGGCCGTCCATCCGGCGATGAAACGCCAGGGCGGCGGCAAGATCATCAACATCGCCTCGGTACTGGCCAATCTCGGCACCGGCAACGCCGCCAACTATGCGGCAAGCAAGGGTGGCGTGCTGCAGTTGACCCGCTCGCTGGCGATCGCCTGGGCGCCGGACAACATCCAAGTCAACGCCATTCTGCCCGGCTGGATCGACACCGATCTCACCAAGCGCGCGAAGGAAAACCGCCCGGAGTTGCACGAGCGCATCCTCGCGCGGGTGCCGGCCGGACGCTGGGGCACACCCGACGATCTCGCCGGGGTCGCCGTGTTCCTCTCAAGCCGGGCATCGGATTTCGTCACC
>JBEIPX010000402.1:0-3373 GCA_040376815.1 Bradyrhizobiaceae bacterium | reverse complement strand
GAAAGCTCATCCACGCGTCGACGAAACGCTGCACGATCATGTCGAACCGGCCGCCGAGATAGCCGGTGGTGATACCGACAACGACGGAAATGACGGTCGCGAGCAGCGCGGCCGAGAGGCCGATGATGACCGAGAGACGTGCGCCATAGAGGATGCGGGAGAAGATATCGCGGCCGAGATTATCGGTGCCGAACCAGAACTGCGCGTTCGGCGACTTCATCCGGTTGATCGGCATGATCTGGTTGAAGCCGTAAGGCGCCAGCAGGTCCGCAAAGATGCCGGCGAACAGGAAGATCAGGCAGACGACAGCGCCGATGGCGCCGAGCGGCTTCTCCCGGAACAGGCGGATGAAAAACTCGACGAAGGCATTGGGCTGCCGCATTCGCGGCGCGGGCGCTGTGGCAATGACACCGGTTTCGGTGATCTCGGCCATCAGCGGTTCCTCACCTTCGGATCGAGGAAGCCGTAGCTGAGGTCGACCAGGAGATTGATGAAGACGACGGCGACGCCGATGACCAGGAATACGCCGGTGATGGTCGGGTAGTCGCGTGAACCGACCGCCTCAAGCAACAATAAGCCCATGCCGGGGATGACGAAGATCTGCTCGAGGATCACGGCACCGCCGAACAGCAGCGGCGCCTGCAGGCCGACCAGCGTCACCACCGGGATCAGCGCGTTGCGCAGCGCATGCCGCATGACAATGGTCATGGTCGAAAGACCCTTGGCGCGAGCGGTGCGGATGTAATCCTGCCGCAGCACCTCCAGCATCAGCGTGCGCGTCAGCCGCATGATGATGGCGGAAAATGCCTTGCCGAGGATCAGCGCCGGGATGAGAAGCTGGACAAAGTGCCCCCACGGGTCCTGCCAGAACGAGATGTACTTCACCGACGGCGACCAGCCCCACCACATCGCCGGGAACACGTTGACCAGGGTGCCGACCCAGAAGCCGGGAATAGCGAGCGCCAGGATCGATAGCGTGCGCAGCACGTAATCGCCGACGGTATCCTGCTTGAGGGCTGCGTAGACGCCGATCGGAACACCGACGAGCAGCGACACGAGCAGGGCGATGATGCCAAGCTCCAGGGTAATCGGCAGCCGATAGAGGATTTCCTCCATCACCGGCGTGTTGGTCCACAGCGACTTGCCGAGGTCGCCTTGAAGAATACCACCCATCCACTTGAAGTATTGAACGTAGATCGGGGTATCGAGGCCGAGGGCAGCCTCAAGCTGATCGCGGGTTTGCTTCGAGGCGCTGACGTCGTTCTGCGACAGCATCAATTCGATGATGTTGCCCGGGATCAAGCGAACCGTGAGGAAGACGATGAAGCTCGCGAACAGCAGCGTCGGGATCAATGCAACGAAGCGGCGGATGATATAGCCCTGCATGATCCGCGACCCCGCTCAGTGCTTCAAACGAAAACGGAAGAACGGCCGGACGTGTCGCGCGGCATGGTCGCCGATGCAATGCAACGAAAGCGAAGCGAGAGACAATTGGGTCAGCGCCGCTGTCCAACCAGAACAACAGCCAGCGCAAGCGACATCTGGTTCCGCAGAACGAAACCCTCTCACACGTTTCCCTCCGGCCAACACACTGTCGGCCAATCATTTTTCTTTTGTGGAAGTCAACGTGGCCCGGACGCCGATGTCAATTGAATTGAACCATCGGTTTCGTGCGACAGAACGCCCACGCAAAGAGCGAGTGAAATCATTCCGCGCAGCGAAATGCTTCACGCTGCGTGCTTACTTGAACTCACTCCATCCCGCATCGGGATTGAATCGCGGGCCGAATTTTGCGGCCAGCGTTCGCAGAGCGGTCACCACGTCATTGACTCCGCGGGACCGCGCGTAGTTCAGCGGCCCGCCGCGGAACGGCGCATAGCCGGTTCCGAAAATCATCGCACCGTCGACGACGTCCGCGTTGTCGACAATGCCTTCGCGCAGGCACGCAACACACACGTTCGACATCGGAAGCACGAGGCGGTCGATCATTTCCGCCTGCGGCGGCGTTGGTCCGCCGGGCTTGGGAATCTTCTCGGCCTTGCCGTCCTTCCAGACGTAGAAGCCCTTGCCGGTTTTGCGACCGAGTTCGCCCTTGGCGACCTTCTGCTTCAGCCATTCCGGCGTCGGCGGCAGCGACGGATCGAGCTTGGCGCGCAGCATGTCGCCGACCGCGAGGCAAATATCCAGGCCGACCTGATCGGCGAGTTCGGTTGGGCCCATCGGCATGCCGAACTTTTCGGCGGCCGCATCGATTACGGTCTTGTCGATTTTCTCGTCGAGCATGACCATGGCTTCCAGCATGTACGGCGTCAGCGCGCGATTGACGAGGAAGCCCGGTGAACTTTTCACCGGTAACGGAAGACGGTCGATCGCGCCGACGAAGGCTTGCGCGGCGGCGAGGATTTCCGGATCGACGCCATCGTGGCTGACGACCTCGACCAGTTGCAATCGCGACACCGGATTGAAGAAATGCAGTCCGACGAGGCGCTGGGGCGACGCCAGCGACGTGCGAAGGTCCTGAAGCGGAATGCTGGAGGTGTTGGTGGCGAGGATCGCGCCCGGCTTCATCTTCGGCTCGATCCCGGCATAGACCTTCTGCTTCAGCTCGAGTTTCTCCGGCACAGCTTCGATGATCAGGTCGGCGTTGCGCACGCCCTCCCCCGACAGATCTGGCATCAGCCGGTCCAGCGCATCGCGGACCGCGATTTTCTTGCGCAGGATCTTGCCGAACAGTTCGTTCGCCCGCTTGATCGCACCGGCGATCGGCTCGGCCTTCATGTCGGCCAGCGTCACGTGCAGACCCTGCCGCGCGCACCAGGCGGCGATGTCACCGCCCATGGCGCCCGCGCCGATCACATGCACACGTTCGACGGTGTTGTTGCCGCCGGCCAGCGCTTTCATCTGTTCGCGCAGGAAGAACACGCGGACGAGATTCTGCGCCGTCGGCGTCACCATCAGCGCGGCGAACGACGCGATCTCGGCCTTGAGCATGGCGGCGCGGTCGCCGCGATGCTTTTCCCACAGGTCGATCAGCGCATACGGCGCGGGATAATGTTCCCTGGCCGCTGCCTTCGCCGCCTCGCCACGCATACGGTTGGCGAGAAAGCCGCGCACCGGCCCCGCATTGAGCAGAGCGATCAGCGGCGAGCGCCTGGCGCGCTTCAGCCGCCCGAAAACCGCATCGCGCGCGGCGGAAAGCACGTGCCTCTCCTGCGTTACCGCATCGACGAGACCGAGCGAACGCGCCTTGCGCGCGTCGATTGTGCGGCCGGTCAGCATCATCTGCATCGCTTCGATCGGGCTCACGAGTTCCGTGAAGCGCACCGTACCGCCCAGCCCCGGATGAAGGCCGAGCATCACTTCCGGAAAGCCG
>JBEIPX010000534.1:0-2122 GCA_040376815.1 Bradyrhizobiaceae bacterium | reverse complement strand
TGCAGCCGCGTCGCCGCCGTCGTCGCGCAGGATTTCGCCGTCGAACGCGCCGCGCTGTTTGCGCGCACGCGAAGCTCGCCGCGCGATGCGCTGGCGCGGCAGACGGCGATGTATCTCGCGCACACCGTGTTCGCGATGAGTTTCGGTCAAATCGGCCGCATCTATGGCCGCGACCGCACCACCGTGGCGCATGCCTGCCGCCGCATCGAGGACGCGCGCGAGGGTTCGGGATTCGACGAGCGGCTGCGGCGGCTCGAAACGCATTGCCGCCGGCCGCGATCCGGTGACGGCAGGATGTCGCGCGTCAGCCTCACGGTGATCCGATGAAAAAATCGGAGAAGCGATCTTCAGCGGACGGCATCGACCGGTTTCGCGCGCAGCATCTGAATCTCGCGCAACGCAATGTGGCAACCGACGCCGGCATCATGAGTGCGCTCGTCAATGACAGCGAAAGTCCGCTGGCGTGGCTGGCGCGCCGCAAGGGCCGTGACGGCCGCTGCCTGATCGACCAGCATCAGTTTCTCGCGGGCGAACGGCTGCGCGCCGATTTCACCCGCGGAAACCTGACGCCGCGGGTCACCTCGAGCTGGGGCATGCCGACCGGAGGCGGCTCAGGCGGCGGTGCCGGCGAGATGACCGATCTCATCGTCGCATCGCGGCAGCGGCTGAAGCACGCGCTCGATGCCTGTGGGCCCGAATTCTCGGGACTGCTGATGGATGTGTGTTGTTTTCTTCGCGGCCTTGATGACGTCGAGCGCGAGCGCGGCTGGCCGTCACGCTCGGCGAAGATCGTGCTGCAACTCGGGCTCGATCGCCTCGCGCGGCACTACGGGCTGAAGGCGCGGCTTCAGGGCAACGCGTCATCCCCGATCCGCGCATGGAGCGATGGCGAGGCGGGGCGGGCAATGGAATAGGCGTGGGATCTTTTCTGGTTCATCTGGAATCGGATGCGTTGCTTACCTCCTCCTGAAAGGGGGAGGTCGCCCGCCGTAGCTCGAAGAGCGAAGGCGCGGCGGGAGGGGGTCATTATCGACCCCACCGTCTTATCGGACCCCCACCCCAACCCTCCCCCTTTCAAGGGGAGGGAGAAGTAACACTCGCTTCCATCAGATGTGAAGCGCTCCAGATCAAACCACCAGCGCCTCGCGCGCATCGTGGCGAATCCGCTCGACCATCGATCGCAGGCCGTTCGAGCGCTGCGGCGTCAGATGTTCGGCGAAGCCGAGCTCGTCGAACACGGCGATGGCGTCGGTTGCGAGGATCTCGCGCGCGGTCTTGTTGTCGACCAATGTGAGCAGGATCGCGATCAGTCCGCGGACAATATGCGCATCGCTGTCGCCGAGAAAGCGCAGCACGGGCTCGCCGTCCTTGCCGGTCTCCGTGCGGCGCGACAGCCAGACCTGGCTCGCGCAGCCCTGGACCTTGTTGGCGGCGGAGTGTTCCGCGTCCGGCAGGGGCGCGAGCGTGCGGCCGAGCTCGATGACGTAGCGGTAGCGGTCATCCCACTCGTCCAGAATTTCGAAATTGTCGCGAATCTCGTCGATCGTCATGGCTGCCTGCGTTGGTCTCTCAGGGCATATATGAGATCGCAGGCTCGAAAGCGACAACCGAGACGGATTCTGAACCGGATTTCCGGGTTGATTCAGACCACTTCGCGTGGCTGGCGAGCTGCCGGCGGTGGTTCCGGTGCTATTGCCCGGCGGGCGTGATGGTTTCGACGCCGGAGATATGCCAGTCGGCTTCGATATCCGCGGATGTCAGGGTGTTGTCGGGCGCGGGGAGGCCATCGATGTCCGGCGCGGCGGCAGGTTCGATCGAGCCGGTGTGATCCGGATTCTTCTTGCCGGCCTTCTGCGGCTTCTCGGGCTTCGCCGGTTTTTCGGGCTTCTCGGCCTTCTCCGGTTTGTCAGCCTTCTCGGGCTTGTCGGCACCGGCCGTCTTGTCGCTCGGCTCGGACTTCTCCGACTTCTCGGTGATGAATTCGTAGACCTTGCGTGCGCCCGCCTGCGCGCGATGGCCGATCACGGTCGCAGCCTGGCCGCCGATATCGCATGCGGTGGGCTGGCGCGTACAGAACTGGCTCATGTCGGAGACGGCCGCGGTCGCAGCCGTCACGGCCTCC
>JBEIPX010000233.1:0-5461 GCA_040376815.1 Bradyrhizobiaceae bacterium | reverse complement strand
GATGCAATCACCTCAGGCTCATGCCCGTCGAGCGAATAGGATTCCGTGTCCGCGGTCTGCGGTGCGTCGGTTGCTTCCGGCGTCGCAGCCTGCTCCGCGACAAGTGCCTCGGCCGCAGGCGCTTCCACGACAGGCGCAGGCGGCAATGGCGGCCGGCGATCCATCCGATAGCCGAGCGCTTTCAGGATCGAGGCAAAATCTTCACCCGCTGAACCGGTCAGCGACGTCATCGCCTGCGTCACCACGAAGCCGCGGCCATCGAACGCGCCGGCCGGCTTCTGCCCGGACGACCCTTCGCGCCAGGCCAGCGCGGGACGAATGAGATCGGCAAGCCGCTCCAGAATATCGACGCGCACCGCGCGCTCACCGCACGGACGATAGCCGAGCACGCGATAGGCATCGCGATCGAGCTGCTTGTCGAGCGGGAATGACGTGCGGCCCGAGCCGGCAAGATGCTGCGCGCCGGAGAGCGCGCCGAGATCGACGTTCTCCTGCTTCTGCGCCCACAGCAGCGAAGCGAGGCTGCGCCCGGCGGGCTTCAGCAAGCCCGGCAGATAGATGTGATAGGCGCCGAAGCGGACGCCGTACTTGCGCAGCGTCGCGCGCGACGGCTGATCCAGATCCTTCATCTCGGCGGCAATCTTCTGCCGCTCCAGCACGCCAAGTGCCTCGACGAGCTGGAACGCGATTCCGCGCGCCATTCCGGTGATGTCTTCCGCCTTCGACAGCTCGAACAGCGGCCCGAGCAGCTTGGTGATGTGGGTCTTGAGCCAGAGATCGAGCCGGGTCTGCACCGCGTCACGCGGCGCTCCACTCAGATGTTCGTCCGACAGGATGCGCAGGCGCGGTTCGAGAATGTTATCGGACGCCGTGAGCCGCGCGACCGCGTCACCGACCCAACGGACCACGCCATCGGAGGCGAGAATGAACTGATCGTCCGGCGCGTTGGAGAGACGCTCCGCGCGCGAACCGATTTCGCCGGCCAGCGCCTGCTGCGCTGCCGCCTGAAGCGCCTTCGCGTCGGAGCCGGCTTCTGCCGCGTCTGGCGTAAACATGAAGCCATCGAGGCGGCCGATGGTGTGGCCCTCAACGACGACTTCGCCGGTCTTCCCGATTTCCGTATTCAGCATCACGTTTTCCCGCAGGCGGCGCATCAATACACTGGTCCTGCGATCAACGAAACGCTCTGTGAGCTTTTCGTGGAGCGCATCGGACAATTTATTCTCGACCTCGCGGGAAATGCCCTGCCAATGGTCGGGGTCCGCCAGCCAGTCGGGACGATTAGCCGCAAATGTCCATGTCCGGATTTGGGCAATTCGCGCCGAAAGCGTGTCGATATCGCCGTCGGTACGGTCGGTCTGCGCCACCTGAGCCGCGAACCAGTCGTCCGGAATGCGGCCCTGCCGCATGAGGAAGCCGTACAGCGTCGTGACCAGCTCGGCATGAGCGGCCGGCGCCAGCCGCCGGTAGTCCGGCACGAGGCAGGCATCCCATAGCTTCTCGACCGCGGCCGGCGTCGTCGCCAGGTCGCGCACGTCCGGATCGCGTGCGGCATGATCCAGGACCCGCATATCCTCGGCGAGCGGCGCCCGCGTCAGCGCCTCATGCTGCGGCGTCAGCGAGAGCGAGACCTGCAAGGCACCGAGCGAGGAGAAATCGAGCTTGGAATTGCGCCACTGCAAGGTTTTCACGGTGTCGAACGAATGGTTCTGCAGCGCATTGACGAGTTCGTTGTCGAACGGCGCGCAGCGGCCGGTGGTGCCGAAAGTGCCGTCGCGAGTGGCGCGCCCGGCACGGCCGGCGATCTGCGCGAACTCCGATGGCGTCAGCTGCCGGTATTGATAACCGTCGTATTTGCGGTCGGATGCGAACGCGACATGCTCGACGTCGAGATTGAGTCCCATGCCGATGGCGTCGGTCGCAACGAGGTAATCGACGTCGCCGTTCTGGAACATCTCGACCTGCGCGTTACGCGTGCGCGGGGACAGCGATCCAAGCACGACCGCGGCACCGCCGTGCTGGCGGCGGATCAGTTCGGCGATCGCATAGACCTCGTCCGCCGAGAAAGCGACGATCGCCGTGCGGCGCGGCTGGCGGGTAATCTTCCGGTCGCCCGAGAACGACAGCTGCGACAGGCGCGGCCGGGTCACCGTACTCACGCCGGGCAACAGCCGCTCGATGATCGGACGCATCGTCGCCGCGCCGAGCAGCAGCGTTTCGTCGCGGCCGCGCCGGTTCAGAATGCGATCCGTAAAGACGTGGCCACGCTCGAGATCGGCAGCGAGCTGAACTTCATCGACGGCGAGAAACGACACGTCGAGATCGCGCGGCATCGCCTCGACGGTCGAGACCCAGTAGCGCGCATGCGGCGGCTTGATCTTCTCTTCGCCGGTGACGAGCGCGACCAGGTTCGCGCCGACGCGGGCGGCAATCTTGTTGTAGACCTCGCGCGCAAGCAGCCGCAGCGGCAGGCCGATGATGCCGGATGAATGCGCCACCATCCGCTCGATCGCGAGATGGGTCTTGCCGGTGTTGGTCGGACCGAGCACGGCCGTAACACCCGCTCCAGGTGCACGATCTGACGACGATGACGAGAAAATGGGGGAGAGAGGCATCGGGTCAGGCGATTCCGGCCAGCAAAGCGGCGCAAGCGCCTTCTGTGTGCCCCGGCGAACCGTTAATTCCACGCGCCGCCGGGACAAGCGTTCGATCAGTATCGCGCGCGTCAATCAATGGCAAAACCCGATTTCCGCCGTCAAACGCGAACCGAGACACAGGCATTTGTCTCACAATGCAACGCCTCGACTGTCGGAATTTAAGCTTGTGAACGAGTCTAGAACGAATCGCGCCCGAATCGCTGACTCCCGTCACGCCGCCGTCGGCGAGCGCAACATCTCGCATATATGTTGAGATCGTGACACTACATCAAGCCTTCCACGGGCGGATCTGGTGCGAGCTTACGCGTGATTGCGTGCGCAGCGCAGTTATCGACGGAGCGTCATGAGTCAACCGGATTCATGCGGATTCTGCGCGAGTGCTTCGACCCGCCAAAAACCCTGTCACTGCGTCTTGGCGGCGGCCTTTGCAGGAGTTGCGGTCGTGACGAACTGCGTCGCCTCCAGAATGCCCGGCCCGAACGGCGTCGGGATCGTGAGTTTGTAGGGCACGACGACGCGCGTTCCGGCGACGGGTGCGAACCACGCCTCCATGTCACGCTGCGCTTCGAGATGCTTGATCACCGGACGTCCGGGAATATAGCCGGCGACCGGCTTGAAATAGACCGCGCATACCACCACGGGGCCGCGATAGCCCTTCTCGCTCTTGACCGTTTCGATGCGCTTGAAATCGAGCTTGAGATCGTAGCGTAACCGTCCGTCGAACACGGAAACACCGCCACGGCAAACCTCCGCGCTCACCGGATCGCCGTTGCCCGGGACACGCACCATCGATCCCATCAGCGGATCGACGGCATTGCGCAGATGCGCTTCCGTTACGGCGACGCGCTCCGGCACCACCGGCGGCTGCGGCTCGATGCTGAATTCCCTGACACCGGTGTTGGCCAGCCCGATGCGGATGACCTCGTTCTTCTTGTCGGTGGTGTAGGACGCTTGATAGCTCCCCGGAACCAGCAGTCCGCTGGCGATGCGGCCCGCGGAAACAGTGGTGCCCTTGCCGTCCGACACCCATTTGAGCATGCCGGTCGTGCCCCCACGCGCGGCCGAGGTGTACTGGTCATCGCTGATATCGATCAGCCAGTCGCCCTTCCCGACCACGATGCCGGCCAGCGAGACCTCGTACTTGGCTTCGAGTCGGCCCTGAGCGGCGACGGGAACGGACCAAAGGGCGGCCACGATCCCTGCGGCCAAAGCCCCGCCGGCGACCCTCGTTGTGGCTTGAAAAGAGGTTGTTGCGCGATCGGTCACGATGTGAGGTCCTGCTCGCCGCTTCGAGGCATTTCGGGGAACCATATCCGATCATTACCTGCGGGATTACGCCGTTTATATGTTCGCGGTCCGTGCCGCCGCCAAGTGGGCCGGAAAGGCTAAAATACCGTATTTTCCGGCCTCTGGCGGCCATACGCCTTGACGCTCGGCGGCGAGGCCCCTATACGTCCGCGGTTCCTGAAAATGGACGTGATTTCAAACCCCCGCGCCGATGCCTTATGGCTTGGCCTCGAAGGGGATGACAGAGGATTTTCGCCATGTCGCGGCGTTGCGAATTGACCGGCAAAGGCGCTCAGGTCGGCCACAAGGTCAGCCATTCGAATATCAAGACCAAGCGCAGGTTCCTGCCGAACCTGTGCAACGTCACCCTGATCTCCGACACGCTCGGCCGCAACGTGCGCCTGCGCATTTCGACCAACGCACTCAAGAGCGTCGATCATCGCGGCGGCCTCGATGCCTTCCTGATCAAGGCGAAGGCCGACGAACTGTCGCCGAAGGCGGTGGAGTTGAAGCGCCAGATCGAGAAGAAGCTCGCTCCGGCAAGCTGATCGTCTCAATGACCTGAATTGAAAAAAGCCGGGCTTGAAGCCCGGCTTTTTTGCTGCGCAGACGCAGTCACCGCGTCACGGATCGACCAGCGTGAACTGCAGCAGCATGTTCCGCTGCACCACCGAGAAATTGTCGTCGGACAGCATGGTCAGCACAGTCTGGCCGTCGGCGGTCTGGTGCACGTCGATCGCCTCCATGTTGTCGACTTCGTTGCCGAGATCGGCATCGAAGATTTCCGGCCCGTCGAGTACGCGCCCCGGTGCAATCGATGCCAGTGCGATCCGGCGGATGCGAATACGCACACCGGTCATCAGCGAAAATTTGCGTTCGAGAATGAGCAGGTCGCCGCGCGGCAGTACCACCGCATCGCTGACGTCGAAATCGAGCGTGCGCTTGATCGAAAACTGCCCCGGCGCCGGCCCGCCGATCGAGAAGCCGATAATGTTCCCCGAGCTGTCGAGCCCGCGCTCGGAGATCGCGATCAATGTGCCGGCGAGCTTGTGCGGCTTTTGTATAAACACCAGCGCTTCGATGCCCTTGTTGAACGGCAGCTTCTGCGCGGCGGCCGGCAGCGTCAGCGGCTGGCCCGGCGCCCGCACGCCCTCCCGGCCGAAATCGAACTTGAGAATCTGGTTGGTGCGCTCGATGCCGACATAAGCGGTGCCGCCATCGACGGCCAGCGATTCGGTGTCGAACCACTTGCGCGTCGTGATCGACATGCCATCCGGCCCCAGCATCGGCGCCATCTCGACATTGGCCATCCCGACGACCTGCGTACCGCGATAGGTCAGGCGGCCCGTCATCCAGTCGCCCTTGTCGCTCAACGCGACGAAGCGCTCGCCTGCGGAATCGAGAAAGCGGAAGCCGGACAGTCCGCCGAAACCGCGATGCGACGATGTCAGAACGATACCGCTGCGGAACTCCAGCGATCCGAAGCGCGTGCGCACCCGATCGCGAGTGTCGAAGCT
>JBEIPX010000130.1:0-7776 GCA_040376815.1 Bradyrhizobiaceae bacterium | reverse complement strand
CCGAGCGAGACGCTGCGGGCGCGCAATCCGTGGGCGATCGCGAAGACCGTCGTGATGCTCGGCGTCGGCACGGCGATGGCGCTGAACCTGATGCGGCGGCTGAAACCGGCGGCCATCGTCGGCTTCGGCGGGTATCCGACATTGCCGCCGGTCTTCGCGGCGCGATTGGCCGGCGTGCCGGCGATCATTCACGACGCCAACGCGGTGCTCGGCCGCGCCAACCGCTTTCTCAGCCGCCGCGTCACGGCGATTGCGACGTCGCTGCCGGGTGCGCTCGACCGCGATCCCGATCTTGCGAGCAAGGCAACGATGACCGGAACGCCGATGCGTCCGGCGATTCTCGCGGCCGCCGCCGTCCCGTATGCGGCACCTGAGCCCGATGGCCAGCTTCGTCTGCTCGTCGTCGGCGGCAGCCAGGGCGCGCGGGTGATGGCCGACGTCGTACCGCCCGCGATCGAGAAGCTGCCGCCTGCACTGTGGAGCCGGCTCGTGCTCGTGCAGCAGGTGCGCGAAGAGGATATGGAGCGAGTGAAGGCGATCTACGGCCGCCTCCAAATCAACGCCGAGCTGAACCCGTTCTTTGCCGACATGCCGGCGCGGCTTGCGGCCAGCCATCTCGTCGTGTCGCGCTCGGGTGCGGGCACCGTCGCCGAACTGGCGGCCATCGGCCGGCCGTCGATCCTCGTGCCGCTGCCGGGCGCTATCGATCAGGATCAGTTCGCGAACGCCGGCGTGCTCGACAAGGCCGGTGGCGGCATCCGCATTCCGCAGACGGAGTTCACACCGGACCGACTGGCAGCTGAAATCACAACGCTTGCGAACGAACCGCAGCGGCTCACCGGGATGGCGGCGAAGGCGCGCGCTGCCGGTACGCTCGACGCCGCCGAACGGCTGGCGGACCTGGTTGTAAAAGTAGCCCGCATTTAGACCCAGTCGAAGCGATTTGGCCTTGTCATGCCCCGCGAAAGCGGGGCATCCAATACGCCGCGCGGGTGGCGTGAATCACCGGCGTGATCGATACTGGATCGTCCGCTTTCGCGGGCGATGACGATAGCGAGAGAAATTTCATGAGACTGCCGAGCAAGATCGGCCCCATCCATTTCGTCGGCATCGGCGGCATCGGCATGAGCGGCATTGCCGAGGTGCTGTGCAATCTCGGGTACACCGTGCAGGGTTCGGACGCCTCGGAGAGCGCCAACGTCACGCGGCTGCGCGAGAAGGGCATCACCATCAACGTCGGCCATCGTGCGGAGAACGTGTCGGGCGCGGACGTGCTGGTGGTCTCGACCGCGATCAAGCGCGACAATCCGGAACTGCTGGCGGCGCGCGCGCAGCGCATCCCGGTGGTGCGGCGCGCGGAAATGCTCGCCGAGCTGATGCGGCTGAAGAGCTGCGTTGCCATCGCCGGTACGCACGGCAAGACCACGACGACCTCGATGGTCGCGACCCTGCTCGACGCCGGCAATCTCGATCCGACCGTGATCAACGGCGGCATCATCAACGCCTACGGCACCAATGCGCGGCTCGGCGCCGGCGACTGGATGGTGGTCGAAGCCGACGAGAGCGACGGCACGTTCCTCAAACTGCCGGCGGATGTCGCCATCGTCACCAACGTCGATCCCGAGCATCTCGATCACTTCAAGACGTTTGAAGCGGTGCAGGACGCGTTCCGCAGCTTCGTCGAGGGCGTGCCGTTCTACGGCTTCGCGGTGATGTGCATCGATCATCCGGTGGTGCAGACGCTGGTCGGCAAGATCGAAGATCGGCGCATCGTCACCTATGGTGAGAATCCGCAGGCCGACGTGCGGCTGCTCGATCTCAAGGCGGCGAACGGCGGTTCGCAGTTCAGCGTCTCGTTCCGCGACCGCAAGGCGGGCACGTCGCACGACATCCGCGACCTCGTGCTGCCGATGCCGGGCCGCCACAACGCGTCGAACGCAACAGCGGCGATCGCGGTCGCGCACGAGCTCGGCATGTCCGACGATGCGATCCGCAAGGCGCTCGCAGGCTTTGGTGGCGTCAAGCGGCGCTTCACCCGCACCGGCGAGTGGAATGGCGCGATCATCATCGACGACTACGGTCATCACCCGGTCGAGATCGCCGCTGTGCTGAAGGCCGCGCGGGACTCGACGAACGGCAAGGTCATCGCCGTGGTGCAGCCGCATCGCTATACGCGCCTGCAAACGCTTTTCGAGGAGTTCTGCACCTGCTTCAACGATGCGGATGCGGTCATCGTCGCCGACGTCTATCCCGCGGGCGAAGCGCCGATCCCCGGCATCGATCGCGACAACTTCGTGCTGGGCTTGCGCGCGCACGGGCACCGCGAGGTGATTCCGTTGCAGAACTCGCAGGCGCTGGCCGGCGTTGTCCACGGCCTCGCCAAGAAGGGCGACTACGTCGTGTGCCTCGGCGCGGGCAACATCACGCAGTGGGCGTATGCGTTGCCGAACGAACTGAAGGCGCTGGGGTAGGACGGCTTGGCTTTTCCCGACATCAGCGGCGATCTGAAATCAGCGATGCCGCAGTTGCGCGGGCGGTTGCTCGCGAACGAGATGCTCGGTCCGCTGACGTGGTTTCGTGTCGGCGGTCCGGCGCAGATCCTGTTCACGCCGGCGGATGCGGACGATCTCTCGTATTTTCTCTCAAAGCTGCCGGGCGATATCAGCGTCACTACCGTCGGCGTCGGCTCGAACCTGATCGTGCGTGATGGCGGCATGCCGGGTGTCGTGATCCGCCTATCGCCACGCGGCTTCGGCGAGGTGACCGCTGATGGCGATACCGTGCGTGCGGGCACGGCTGCGCTCGACAAGCGGGTGGCGGAAGTCGCGGCGCAGGCTGGCATCGGCGGCATGGAATTCCTCTTCGGCATCCCGGGATCGATCGGTGGCGCGCTGCGGATGAATGCTGGTGCCAATGGCGGCGAGATCAAGGATGTGCTGGCCGAGGCGCACGGCGTCACGCGCAAGGGCAAGACGATCACGCTTGGTAATGCCGATATGAAGTTCGTCTATCGCAGTCACGGCGTCGACGAGGGCATCATTTTCACCTCGGCGCTGTTCCGCGGACAGATCACCGATCATGAGACGATCCGCGCGCGCATGGCGGAGGTCCAGACCCATCGCGAGACCGCGCAGCCGATCCGCGAGAAGACTGGCGGCTCGACCTTCAAGAACCCGCCCGGCCACAGCGCCTGGAAGCTCGTCGATGCGGCGGGGTGCCGGGGCTTGCGTGTCGGCGGTGCGCAGGTGTCGGAGATGCACTGCAATTTTCTCATCAATACGGGCCACGCCACCGCGCACGACATCGAGACGCTGGGCGAAACGGTGCGCAAGCGCGTGAAGGAAAATTCAGGTATTGATCTACACTGGGAAATCAAACGCATCGGGATAGCGTAGTGGAGTCTTACCCTCTCCCCTTGTGGGAGAGGGTGGATCGAACGAGCGAAACGAGTTCGAGCCGGGTGAGGGGTCTGGCAAGACACAAGGTTACCCCTCACCCGCCTTCGCAGCTTCGCTGCTCTGGCACCCTCTCCCACAAAGGGAGAGGGAAAAAGGAAAGACATGCCTACATCGATCACCATTCTCTTCGGCGGCTCGAACAAGGAGCGTCTCGTCTCGGTGGCGACCGCACAGTCGCTGAACGCCGCGCTGCCCGAGGCCGATCTCTGGTTCTGGGACGCCGACGATACGGTGTATGAGACGGACGCGCAGGCGCTTCAGGCGCACGCGCGGCCGTTCGAGGATGCGTTCAAGCCCGGCACGCGCAGCATCGGCAAGGTGCCGCAGGCGCTCGACAAGGCGAAGGCCGAGAACCGCACGCTCGTACTCGGCCTGCATGGCGGCACGGCGGAGAACGGCGAACTGCAGACGCTGTGCGAAATGCGCGGCGTGCCGTTCACCGGCTCGGGCTCGGCGTCCTCGCATCTCGCCTTCGACAAGATCGCAGCGAAGCACTTCGCCTCGCTCGCCGGGGTGCATATCACGAGCAGCGTGGCGCTGCCGGACCTTGACGCGGCGTTCGCGGCGCATGGCAGCCTGATCGCCAAGCCGGTGCGTGACGGTTCGAGCTATGGCCTGCTGTTCGTGCATGCGAAGCAGGACATCGCGGCGGTGCGCGAAGCCGCAAAGACCGAGGATTATCTGATCGAGCCGTTCATCACCGGCACGGAAGCGACATGCGGCGTGCTCGAGCAGGCGGACGGCTCGCTGATCGCGCTGCCGCCGATCGAGATCATCGCCGCCGACGGCAGTTTCGACTACACCGCCAAGTATCTCCTGAAATCGACTCAGGAAATCTGCCCGGGCCGTTTTACACCGGAGGTCACGGCGCAGCTCATGGATCAGGCGGTGAGGGCGCATCGCGCGCTGTCATGCAGCGGCTATTCCCGCTCGGACTTCATCGTCTCGCCGAAAGGGCTGGTCTATCTCGAGACCAACACCTTGCCCGGCCTGACCAAGGCCTCGCTCTATCCGAAGGCCCTGACGGCCCATGGGATCGCGTTCCCCGATTTCCTCCGCGGCCAGATCGCCCTGGCGGAACGCCGGGCCGGGGCCAGGCCGCAGGGCTGACCCGGCCGGAGAGGCGCCGGCGCCACAAAGTCTTCTGCGCATAGGTGAAAACGCTCTCTGGCCGGGCCGCTTTTACTAATTGTTTACCAGGACATCCGAAGGTTAACGCTGGCGGCGCATCGTGCGCTTGGCTGCCGGGTGCGAGCTATTGCGGACATCGACCCATCCGGCATGCCGATATCACCTGCGCCAGAGCCCGCGGTTCAAGGCGGGCATCATGTGCAACGAGCTCGTGCAATGGATGGTGGAGGACGCCTCGCTCGATCGCTGACGACGCGACGGCCTCGTTCTGGATCGAAGCCGGCCGCCGATTTTGGCGGACGGCTTTTGCCTGCGCGCCCATCTGCTCGTTCGCGTCATGAGAGTTCGCAGCTTCCGGCGCGCGACGGCGCGACGCCGAAGCTGATTTTGCAGATCGAGCGCCGTTTGCCGCGCCGCTTCGGCATTGCCGCGACGATCGCGCTGCTGGTCGGCACTCTCGGATTTGGCGTCGTCAAGGGCGGCCACCTGGCGACTGTGGGTGAAACGCTCAGCGACACCCGCAACGCGCTCGCCAATGCAGCCGGCTTCCGCATCACCTCGCTGGCCATCAACGGACGCAAGCAGCTGTCGCAGGAAGAAGTCCTTGCGATCGGCGGCGTCAACGGCCGCTCCTCGCTGCTGTTTCTCAACGCCGCCGAGGTCCGCGACAAGCTGAAGGCGAGCCCGTGGATCGCGGATGCGACGGTGCTGAAGCTCTATCCGGACCGTCTGTCGATCGAGATCACGGAACGCAAGGCGTTCGCGCTGTGGCAGCAGGGTGGCCGCATGTCGGTCATCGCCGAGGACGGCGCAGTCCTGGAACCTTACGTCGCGCGCCGCTTCACCAACCTGCCGCTGGTTGTCGGCAAGGGCGCCGAAACGCACGCGCGCGATTTCCTCGAGCTGCTCGCCCAGTATCCGCAGATCAAGCCGGACGTGAAGGCGATCATCTATGTCGGCGAGCGCCGCTGGAACCTGCGCATGAACTCCGGGCTCGATATCCGCTTGCCGGAGCATGGCGTCGCCAATGCTCTGACGACGCTGACCAGGCTCGACAAGGAAGACAAGCTTCTGTCGCGCGACATCACCGCGATCGACATGCGCCTGCCGGACCGGCTGACGGTTCGCCTGTCGGAAGAAGCGGGCAAGGCGCGCGACGAGCAGTTCAAGAAGTCCAAGCGCAAGGGAACCGACGCATGAGCGGCCGCGAGCGCATCCAGGTTCCAAAGCCGCGGGCGACGTCGCACAAGCGGACCTCGATGGTCGCGGCGCTCGACATTGGATCGAGCAAGATCGCCTGCATGATCGCGCGGATGAAGCCGTGCGCGCCGAGCGATACGCTGCGTGGCCGCACCCACGCGATTGAACTGATCGGCTACAGCCAGATCCAGTCGCGCGGCGTCAAGGCCGGCGCGGTGGTCGACCTCAACGCCTGCGAGCAAGCAATCCGGCAGGCCGTGGCCTTGGCCGAGCGGATGGCGAACGTTCACGTCGAATCCGTCCTGCTGTCGTTGTCGGCGGGCCGCTTGCATGGCCAGCTCGTCGAGGCCTCGGCCGACGTGCATGGCGCAACCGTGTCACAATCGGATGTGCTGCGGATTACGTCGACCGGCATGCATCACGCGACGCCCGCCGGCCGCTCGGCGCTGCATGTGCTGCCAGTTTCCTACGCGCTCGACGGCGTGAAGGGCATCCGCGATCCGCGCGGCATGGTCGCCCGCCAGTTCGGCGTCGACATGAACGTCGTCACCGCGGAAGCGACCGCGGCCAAGAATCTCATGCTCGTCGTGCAGCGCTGTCACCTCGACATCGAGGCGATGGCCGCATCGCCCTACGTTGCCGGTCTCTCGGTTCTGACCGACGACGACACCGATATCGGCGCTGCCGTGATCGATCTGGGCGCCGGCACCACCACAATCGCGACGTATTCGGGCGGACGCTTCGTCCATGCGAGCGGATTTGCGCTCGGCGGGCAACACATCACCATGGATTTGGCACGCGGCATCGGTGCCTGCATTGCGGATGCGGAGCGAATCAAGACGTTATACGGCACCGTGCTTGCCGGCGGATCCGACGCGCGTGAAATGATGCAGATTCCAGCCGCGAGCGATGATGAGCGGGATGCGCCGCACCTCGTGTCCCGCGCGACGGTGACGAACATCATCCGGCAGCGCGCCGAGGAGATTTTTGAGATGGTCAGGGACCGCCTCGCCGACTCTCCCTTCGCCGCCGAGCCGAGGGCAGGCGTCGTGCTGACTGGTGGCGGATCGCAACTGGCCGGTCTTCCGGAACTCGCAAGCCAGATTCTCGGACGCAGCGTTCGCGTCGGCCGTCCGCTCGGCTTCGGCCGGCTGCCGGCTGAGGCGAAGAGTGCGACCTTCGCGGTCCCGACCGGCCTTCTGGTCTATCCGCAGTTTCTTCATCTCGAACATATCGAACCGCGGCATACGCGGCAGCTCAAGACAGGGACCGGCGGCTACTTCGGCAAGGTCGGACAATGGCTGCGGGAGGGCTTTTGATGAAGACCTTCGGCCGATCCAGTTTCATTCCATCAACGCTGCCGGCAGACCGCCGGGGCACCGTGACTTCGCTCGCGCAATCGAGAGGCTAACATGACCATCAATCTTAATGTTCCCGACATTCGCGAGCTGAAGCCGCGCATCACTGTGTTCGGCGTCGGCGGCGCGGGTGGCAATGCCGTCAACAATATGATCACCGCGGGTCTGCAGGGGGTCGACTTCGTTGTCGCCAACACGGACGCGCAGGCGCTGACGATGTCGAAGGCCGAGCGCATCATCCAGATGGGCACGCAGGTCACCCAGGGCCTCGGCGCTGGTTCGCAGCCGGATGTCGGCGCGGCCGCGGCGCAGGAAGTGATCGATGAAATCCGCGATCATCTCTCGGGCGCGAACATGGTGTTCGTCACCGCCGGCATGGGCGGCGGCACCGGCACCGGCGCCGCTCCGGTCATCGCCAAGACCGCGCGCGAAATGGGTATCCTCACCGTCGGCGTCGTGACCAAGCCGTTCCACTTCGAAGGCCAGCGCCGCATGCGCACGGCCGAATCGGGCATCAACGAACTGCACAAGGTCGTCGATACGCTCCTGATCATCCCGAACCAGAACCTGTTCCGGGTCGCCAACGAGAAGACCACCTTCGCCGACGCGTTCGCGATGGCCGACCAGGT
>JBEIPX010000570.1:0-1764 GCA_040376815.1 Bradyrhizobiaceae bacterium | reverse complement strand
TCGTAGACCTTGCGTGCGCCCGCCTGCGCGCGATGGCCGATCACGGTCGCAGCCTGGCCGCCGATATCGCATGCGGTGGGCTGGCGCGTACAGAACTGGCTCATGTCGGAGACGGCCGCGGTCGCAGCCGTCACGGCCTCCGTCGCGCCGATCTGCGGCAGCTTCTCGGAATCGCTCGGCTTGCCGGTCGGCAACAGCACGAGCACGAGACCGATCCAGAACGTCATTCTCAGCAGAAAAAACATGGCGCGACCCGTGTACTTCCCATTCACGCTGCGATTTGATCTCGCAATCTGGGTTGTGCGTATCAGATACGCTTAAATTGCTCGTTTCGGGTTTCCGAAAAATTGCCGCGAATTGAATCGTTCGCGTCGGCGTAAATATTCGATTGACGGGAACAGGCCGCCGGCGCCGGGCGCGCGGGTTTGTCCACCATTTCGAAACCATAGCGGCGGTCATCCGGAAAGGCCGCGTTCACCATTTCAGCCAAATCGCATGCGCCTTTGCGCTATTACCGCGTTAGCGGCGCCAAGCGGCGCGATCTGCGGGTGCGCCTTAGTGTTCGTTTAATGAGGCTCTGACACGATCCTGCAACGAAATAAGGGGGCGTTCCGGAACGGTTGTCCGATCAAACCGGCCGAGACGTAAAAAGCAGTGGCGGCTCTGAAGCTCATACGCAATTGTCTTGACGCGCTGCTGCATCCGTCGGCGCGCTACGACGCGCTGGCCGCAGCGCGCCATCGCGCGTTCATGGCGCCGCGCCTGTTCGGCAGCCTCGCCGCGTTCACCGGCTTTCCGATCTATCTTGCGACCCGCGGCGCACCGACGGCGATCGAAGTCATGGTGTTTGCCTGGCTGATCGCGCCGATCCTTCTCTCCTACTTCCTGTCGCGGACGGGGCGCTACGAGAGCGCGCACGTACTGTCGTCGCTGGCGCTGACCGCGCTCGTACTGACGGTCGCGTTCAAAACCGGCGGCATCGCGTCGTTCGTCGCCATCTGGCTGCTCGCCATTCCGCTGGAAGCGGCGCTCTCGGCGTCGCGCCGCGTCGTGGCCTTTGCCTCGGCGCTCGCGCTTGGCGGCGTTGCAATCCTGATTGTGGTCTCGCGTCTCGATCTGCTGCCGCCCTCCGAAGTCTCGCCAGCCGCGGCGCAGATGTTCCTGATCCTTGGGATCGCGTCCGGCGTTCTCTATGCTTCCGGCCTCGCGTTCGGCGCGGAATCGCTGACCCGTATCAGCGTCTCGCTGCTGTATGACGAGGAAGATCGCTACCGGCTGCTGGCTCGCAACATGAGCGACGTGATCTCGCGTCACCATCGCAACGGCGCGGTCGAGTTCATTTCGCCGGCGATCGAGCAGATGCTCGGCGTGCCGACCGCGCGGTTGATGGGCCATGGCCTGTTCGACCGCGTTCATGTGGCCGATCGCCCGGCGTTCCTCACGGCGCTGTCGAATGCGGCGCGTGGCGAGGAGGCGCGAGCCGATTTCCGGCTGCGCCGTGACCATTCACGCAGCGCCGATGGTTCGCCGGCAACGTCCGACTTCATCTGGGTTGAAATGCGCTGTCGGCTGATGGAGCGCGCGCCCGGGCAGGGCGCAGGCGGCAAGCCTGAAGTGGTCGCGGTGATGCGCGACGTGACGGACCGCAAGGCGCAGGAGCACGCGCTCGACGCCGCGCGCGTCGAGACCGAGCGCGCCAACGCCGCGAAGACGCAATTCCTGGCGACGATGAGCCACGAGCTGCGAACGCCGCTCAACGCCATC
>JBEIPX010000569.1:0-1782 GCA_040376815.1 Bradyrhizobiaceae bacterium | reverse complement strand
CTGATCCGCGATCACCTGATCGAACAGCATCGCGAGTTCTTTCCGAAGCTGCCGTTCGTCGTGCTCGGTTCGGTCGACGGCAGCGGCGATGCGTGGGCGACATTGCGTGCAGCAAAGCCGGGGTTCCTCCAGACCCCGGACGCGCACACGCTGAGCGTTGCGCTCGCCCGCGATGCCGCCGATCCGGCCGATGCCGGAATGAACGACGGCGAGGCGATCGGGCTGCTCGGCATCGAGCTCTCGACGCGGCGGCGCAATCGGCTCAACGGCACGATTCATCGAAGCCATGCGGCGCCGTTCGACATCGCTGTCGAGCACGCGTTCGGCAACTGTCCGAAATACATCACGCTGCGGCAATTCGAATTCAGCCGCGACCCGGCGATGCCGCTGTCCGGCGCGGCGGATCGGACGGATCGCCTCGACGCGCGTGCGCAGGCGCTGATCGAGCGCGCCGATACGCTGTTCGTCGCGTCCTATCTCGATCGCGACGACGGCCATCGGCAGGTCGACGTGTCGCATCGCGGCGGCAAGCCCGGCTTCGTGCGCGTCAAGGACGGCGTGCTGACGATCCCGGATTTTACCGGCAATCAGTTCTTCAACACGCTCGGCAATCTCCTGATCAATCCGAAGGCCGGTCTCGTGTTCGCGGACTTCGCCACCGGCGATCTTCTCCAGATCTCGGGCGAGGGAACGGTTCTGCTCGATGCCCCGGATATCGCGGCGTTCAAGGGCGCGGAGCGGCTGTGGCAGGTTATGCCGCGTAAGGTTGTTTATCGCGAAGGCGCATGGCCGTTGCGGTGGACGGCCGTGACGGACGGCGCCTCGCCGTATTCGCTCGCGACCGGAAGCTGGGACGAGGTTGAAAAGTCCCATGCTGACGCAGTGCCGATGCCCGCCGGGTAACGGCTCTTCCACATCGTTCTTCTGGCAGAACTATGCCGCGGCAAGCCAACGCTTGCGGCGGCGGGTCCGTTTGCATTACGTATCCTCATAGGTGAAACGATCGTTCTGTCTAACAGAACTTCACTCCAGCGCGACACCGTTCATTCGGGCCGGGCAGATCGCGCTACACTTCAACGAGGCGGAATCGCCGGGCGGGACAACGGAATGACGCAGACCATCGGATTTGTCGGCCTCGGCGTGATGGGCGAGCCGATGTGCCGCAACCTCGCGAAGAAGAGCGGCGCGAGGATGATCGGCTACGATCGCGATTCCGCGCCGCTCGCGCGGCTTGCGGAATTCGGCGTCGAGCGGGCTTCGTCGCTCGCCGATCTCGCGGCACGCTGCGACACCATCTTTCTCGCGCTGCCGAGCGGCGCGCATGTGGAGGCGGTATGCGCGGGCGCTGACGGTCTGCTCGCCAATGCATCGAGCCGCCACATCGTCGTTGATCTCGGCACATCGCCGGTCGAACTCAGCCGCGATCTTGCGGCGCGCTTTGCGGCGAAAGGCACGCGCTACGCGGATTCGCCGATCGCGCGGACACGGCAGGCGGCGGAAGACGGCACGCTCAGCATCATGGTCGGCGCGGATGACGCGGTGTTCGCGACCATCAAGCCGCTGCTCGCGACGTTTGCTACCGACATCACCCACTGCGGTCCGATCGGCGCTGGCCAGATCGTCAAGATACTGAACAACATGGTGCTGGTTGAGACGGTGGTCGCGCTCGGCGAAGCGCTGGCGACCGCGCGGCGCGCCGGGCTCGATGGCAAGGTGCTGTTCGAGACCCTGACCAAGGGTTCGGCGGACAGCTTCGCGCTCCGCAATCACGGCATGAAGGCG
>JBEIPX010000457.1:0-2840 GCA_040376815.1 Bradyrhizobiaceae bacterium | reverse complement strand
CTGGCGCCGCGGCCATCGGGCTCCCAGTCGCCGTACTCGATGCCAAGCTCCTCGAGCTCGCGCAGGGTCTCCTCGTCGTCCTCGTCGCTGATCGAAGCGTCGAACTGCGCAGCGGCATGCGTCGCGCCGGGAAGCGCGACTGCCAAGGCAACGCAAGCTGCAACGCAGACAACAACACAAACCCGACGCAACACCACTGCCACACGCATGGAGCTCCGGCTCCACTCCTTTCCCGCCCAACAGTTGGATGGAGCCAGCGGACGGCTGGCTAGTCCAAGAATTGGGAGTTGGCGGGCGGGACGAAGTCGCCGCAGGCGGGCGAAGGTTCAAGGCCGCATGTCAGGCATGAACCCGTTACCGGGGACCAGTTGGCGCTTGGAGCGCTTGCCTGCCGGGCGGTATATCCGTCTTTTTCAGAAGCAGGCAGGACCGGCCGGAGCGGGGCATGAGCAAACTGTTGGCGTGGATAGGCGGCGCGTCGCGGATCGAAACGTCTCCCGAATTTCAGCAGGAGATGACGCGCGCGATCCTGAAATCGGAAATGCTGCGGATCAAGGCGCTGATCATCACGACTGCGGTGCTCACGGCAGTTCTGTGGACGGTCTACATCATCGCGCCCGAGACAATCAACGCGATCTGGCACGGCCACCTGAAGCCGGCCTACCTCTACGTCATCCTCGTTCCGTTCATGATCTTCGAGATTCTGATCTACCGGCTGGTCAAGCGGCAGCTGGGGCTCGATCGCGACGTGCCGGTCGTCCGCCGTTACATCAGCGCCTTCATCGAAACCAGCATGCCGACGATCGCGCTGGCGCTGCATATCGACAACATGGGCTCGGTACAGGCGCTCGGCTTCGTCGTGCCGCTTGCCTATTTCATCTTCATCATTCTCTCGACGCTGCGGCTCGATTTCTGGCTGTCGGCCTTTACCGGCCTCGTCGCCTCCACCGAACTGTTCCTGATGGCCGTGCTCTACCATCCGGCGCCGGATGTCGAGCCGAGCTACCATCTGGTGCGCTCGCTGATCATTCTGGTCTGCGGCGTCCTCGCGGGCGCGGTCGGCATCCGCTTGCGCCGCCAGTTCGAGCGCAGCATCGCCGCCGTCACGGCGCGCGATCGCGTCACCAACCTGTTCGGCCAGCACGTGTCGCCGCAGGTGGTCGAGCGGCTTCTCGCCGAGGGCACGCAGACCACCAGCGACACCCGCCGCGTCGCGGTGATGTTCGTCGACTTCCGCAGCTTCACGGCGGAGGCGAAGTCGCGCACGCCGCAGCAGGTGGTCGATCGCCTCGACGGCGCGTTCGCGGTGCTGGTCGACGTGCTCGACCGGCATGGCGGCATCGTCAACAAATTCCTCGGCGACGGATTCCTCGCGCTGTTCGGCGTGCCGTTCGAGACGGCCGATGCCGCGCAACGGGCGGTGGCGGCCGCACGCGAGATGCTGACGGTGATGGAGGCGAACAACAGCGGCGCCGACTGGCAGCTTCGCATCGGTATCGGTGTGCATGTCGGTGAGGTGGTCGCCGGCAATATCGGCTCGCCGCGCCGCAAGGAGTACACCGTGATCGGCGACACGGTGAATCTCGCCTCGCGCATCGAGGCACTGAACAAGCAGTTCGGCTCGCAGTTCCTGATTTCGTCGGTGGTGCACGAGGCGCTCGGCGATGCCGCGTCCGATGCGGAATTGATCGGCGACGTGCCGATCCGCGGCTACGACTCGCCGATGCCGATCTGGCGGTTCGCGTGAGCTGAGGCTATTTGAACTGCGGCGCGACGAGGTTCTTCACGGTCGCGCCGACGTCCTCCTCGACGATGTCGGCGATGAACTTGCGGTGGCAGTGCTCGTGATCGCGTTCGTAGCAGAGCAGGCAGATCGGACCCGCGGTCTTGATCAGCGTCTTGAGCTGATCCATTTCCTCGCGCGCCTGCGGCGTCTTCAGGTGCGCCTTGTAGATTTTCGACATCGTCTTGTGGTCGCCGCTGCGGGCGGCGAGGCGGCCGTCCGCCGGGGTGCCGAGCCCGCGCAGGTGGATGTAGGCGATGCCGCGGCTGTCCAGCCCGGCGGCGAGTTGCGACTTCGAGTATCCCGGCCGCCGCGAGGATGCGACCGCGCGCACGTCGACCAGCAGCTTGACGCCAGCCTCGACGAGTTCATCGAGCACGGCCTTCTGCGGCGTCTCCTGATAGCCGATCGTGAAAAGCCTGGGCTTGCGCGCCATCGTCCGTCCTCCCGCAGATAGCGCGAGCTTATTTTCCCCCGACGCGCTTGATCAACTCCTGTGCTGCCGCCGGCGCGCGGATTTTGCCCTCGTGGATGACGTAAGCGAACACGTCGCGCGGCTTCTTTTCGGGCTTCGACTTGGCATCGGCCTTCGGCAGGTCTTTCGGATCGCCGCCCTTGGCCCATTCCTCGAAACGCTTGGCCCAGCCGTCCAGCACCTTGGGCGGGTAGGCGGTCGGGATGTCGTCCTGACCCTTCTGGAGACGCGCATAGACGAAGTCGCCGGTGATGTCGGAGATGTTCGGGTACGTGAAGTGCTCGGCGTAGACGACCGGAATGTTGAACTTGCGCATCAGGGCGATGAACGCCGGCGTGTTGAAGCTCTCGTGCCGAACCTCGACCACGTGACGCAGCACCTGCTTGCCTTCCTTGCGCGGCAACAGCTCGAGGAACGCGCCGAAATCGCTCTCGTCGAATTTCTTGGTCGGCATGAACTGCCAGAGCACGGGACCGAGGCGGTCGCCGAGTTCGAGCAGGCCGGAATCGTAGAAGCGCTTGATCGAGTCGCCGGCGTCGCCGAGCACCATGCGGGTGGGCGCAAAGGGCGGGGCCTTGACCG
>JBEIPX010000354.1:0-3908 GCA_040376815.1 Bradyrhizobiaceae bacterium | reverse complement strand
GATCTACGTGATGAGCGTCCTCGTCGACGATCAGGCCAAGGCTTTGGCGTTCTACACGGAGAAGCTGGGGTTTGCCGTCAAGCACGACATCCCGCTGGGCGCGCATCGCTGGCTGACGGTCGTGTCGAAGGAAGACCCGGGCGGAACCGAACTGCTGCTGGAGCCGAGTGAGCACCCGGCCGCCGGGCCCTGGAAGTCAGCGCTCGTGAGCGACGGGATTCCCGCCGTATCCTTCCAGGTCGACGAAGTTCAGAAGGAGTTCGAGCGGCTGCGAGGTCTCGATGTCGAATTCACCGTCGAGCCGATGGATGCCGGCACTGTTAAAATGGCCGTGCTCGACGACACCTGCGGCAACCTCGTTCAGCTCGTCGAGATGAAAGGGCAGTAAGGATCAAATCTTCCGCCCCGCCCGCTCCCAATACGGATCGCGAAGACGGCGCTTGAAGATTTTCCCGGAGTCCTCACGCGGCAGGCTGCCGTGGATTTCGATGTGCTTCGGCACCTTGTAATCGGCGAGCGTGGCTTTCAGCGCTGCACGCACCGCGTTGACGTCGAGCGTCACGCCGGGCTGCGGTTCGACCGCCGCCATCAGCGCTTCGCCGAACTCCGCATCGGGAATGCCGAACACCGCGCAGTCGTGAACCCCGGCGACGCCGTGCAGCACCGCCTCGATCTCCGCCGGATAGATGTTGACGCCGCCGGAGATGACCATGTCGCGCTTGCGGTCGGAGATGAAGACGTAGCCGTCCTCGTCGATGTAGCCGACATCGCCCGAGGTGATGAAACCGTCGCGGTCGATCTCGGTGCGCTTCTCGGGTTTGTTGTGATAGGTGAAGTCCGGATTGCCGGCGATGCGCGAATAGATTTCGCCGACCTCGCCCCGCGCGACTTCCCTGCCGTCCTCGCCGTAGAACTTCAGTTCGGCGCCCGGCGCGATCTTGCCCACGGTACCCGGCTTCTTCAGCGCATCGGCGGAGTTGGCGAACGTCACCGCGCCCGACTCGGTCGAGCCGTAGAACTCGTAGATCACCGGCCCCCACCATTCGATCATCGCCCGCTTCGCCTCCGGCGGGCACGGCGCGGCGGCGATGATGATATGGCGGAGCGAAGAGACGTCGTAGCTCTTGCGCACACTCTCCGGCAGCTTGAGCAGACGGATGAACATGGTCGGCACCATGAAGATGGTGTCGATCTTCTCGCTGGCGACGATCCGGAGAAACTCTTCCGGCTCGAAACGCGGCATCATGACGAGCACACCGCCGAGCTTGCCGGAGCGGATCGCAAACGAATTCGGCGCCGAATGATAGAACGGCCCCGGCAGGATCGCGCGTGCGCCCGGCTTGAGGCCATAGATCAGCGTGCGCATCCCCTCGGCGTTCTTCACCTGCTCCGGCGTCGGCGCATGCCGGCGCACGCCCTTCGGATTGCCGGTGGTGCCGGAGGTGTAGATCATGTTCTGCGGCTGCGGCAGCGCCGGCCCGCTATATGGCGGCTGCTCGGCGATCCACGCATCCAGCTCCTGCGCGAACGATGGATGCATCAGCGTCGCCGGATCGACCCTGTAGTTCGCGAGAATTTCCGGTGGCGTCGGTGCGCTGATCACTGTCACGCCTTGCGGCACCACATTGCCGAGCTGATGCAAAAGATCCGCATGCCCGAACAGCGCCTTCGCGCCGGAGTCCTTGAGGATGTATTCGATCTCGTCCGGCTTGAAGTGCCAGTTGACCGGCACCGCGTAGGCGCCGAGCGTCATCACCGCATAGGCCACCTCGATGCAGGCGATGTCGTTACGCATCAGCACGGCCACGCAATCGCCTTGCCGGACGCCGAGCCTCTCGAGCCCGCCTGCGATCAGCGCGGCGCGCGCGGCCACCTCCTCGTGGCTCTTGAGACGCGCGCCGGAAATGATACCGATCGATGGAGCCAAGACAGAACCTCCGGGAGAACCACCGCAGAAAGCCACGCGGCGGAATATGCGGGCTCAAGTTGCCGCCGCGATCTGAAATGGCAACGTGTCCGTGCAGCATCCGGGCTTTGCGAATTTCGCATACTGAAACGTCACTTCGGCCCGTGAATGCCGGGTATAAGTCCGCTACAGGGAACAAACGGCGCCCAATAGAGGCCAAGGCTGGCTATCTGGCTGGCGATCCGGACCGCATCCGTTAGGATGCTGTCCAGCCACACACTGAAGAAAAGCAAAATTCGAGGGAGCACGTCAGGGATGAGCGAAAGTGTTTTTCACGGTCTTAAGGTAATCGATTGCGCGAGCTTCATTGCCGCGCCCGCGTCCGCGACCGTGCTGTCGGATTTCGGCGCCGAGGTCATCAAGATCGAACCGCCGGGCGCCGGCGATCCCTACCGCAACCTCCCGAACCTGCCGGGCTATCCCGAGACCGAGCACAATTTCGCCTGGCTGCTCGAAGGCCACAACAAGCGCAGCCTCGCGCTCGATCTGTCGAAGCCCGACGGACAGGCGGTGCTGCGCCGCCTCGTCAAGGAATGCGACGTCTTCATCACCAACTTCCCGCCGCAGGTGCGCCAGAAGCTCGGCCTTACTTACGACGCGCTCGCCCCGCTAAACGACCGTATGATCTATGCCTCCTTCACCGGCTACGGCGAAACCGGCGAGGAAGCCAACAAGCCCGGCTTCGACTCCTCCGCCTACTGGGCGCGCTCCGGCCTGATGGACCTCGTGCGCGACGGCACCGAGTCGGTGCCGGCCCGTTCGGTCGCCGGCATGGGCGATCACCCCTGCGCGATGGCATTCTACGGCGCGATCGTGACCGGCCTCTACAAGCGCGAGAAGACCGGCAAGGGTTCGATGGTGTCGTCGAACCTGATGGCGAACGGCGTGTGGGCTTCGGGTGTGCTGGCACAGGCGAAGCTCGTGGGCGGCAAGTTCAAGGAACGCCAGCCGCGTTCGCACGCGATGAATGCCGTCACCAACCACTACAAGTGCAAGGACGACCGCTGGATCATCCTGTCGCTGCTCAACGAAGAGAAGCAATGGCCGGTGCTCGCGCGCGCCATCGGCCGTGCCGATCTGCTGCAGGATGCCCGCTTCGACACCATGAAGAACCGCCACGCGAACTCGCGCGATCTCGTGAAGGTATTCGACGACGTGTTCATCACGCGCGATCTCGCCGATTGGCGCAAGACGCTGGACGGCACCGGCATAATCTTCGGCGTCGTCGGCATTCTCGACGATCTGCTCACCGATCAGCAGATGCTCGACACGGAAACTTTGGTGCCGTTCGAGAACGACACCATGCTGACCATCAACAGCCCGATTTGGGTGTCCGGCGAAACGAAACGTCCGCCAACAAAGGGACCGGCTGTCGGCCAGCACAGCGACGAGATTCTTCAGGGCCTCGGCTTTAACGACGCCGAGATCGCGAAGATGCGCTCCGCCGGAATCGTCGGCTGAAATCCTGCCAGGGACGCGGAGCATCACTCTCGGCCGCCGTCCCGCGAAAGCGGGGACGACGACGAGTATTGATGCAGGCCATATCACCCACTGAATTTGGAACGATCCCGGCTCTGCGAAGCAGCGGTGCACGCTGCACCGCGTCCGGGACAAACGCCGTTCATCAACATTAAATCGTGCCCCGAGTTATCCCCGGTCCGGAATCCTCGCTTATCATGCGTGTGTCTCGTCTCTCGATGAGGGGCGTTCGCGATCGTCACGATACGCGAGGCGGGATGCGGTGGACGCGGCAGCGTCTGGCGCGTGCGTCGAGGGGTTGGCAGGCCTGGCTTGACAGGCTGCCGGTCGCGAAGCGCGCGTGCGGACGACGGATGCTGTCGCGAACGGGCTGAAGTCGCGTTACCCCGGAGCATCGTCCTTGCTCCACAGCGGCGGATTACTCAGGGTCGCCTGCCGGGGGTTTCTCGCGAACTAGGCCGTT
>JBEIPX010000425.1:0-3087 GCA_040376815.1 Bradyrhizobiaceae bacterium | reverse complement strand
CTTGAATCCAAAACGCGATGGAGACTTCGTATGAAGTTGATGATCATTTGTGCAGCAGTGATCGGGCTATCGTCGGCTGCTCATGCACAGCACTCGGAGGAACAGGCGCGGCTTTGCACGGGCGATGCGATGCGCCTGTGCGGCGCGCACATTCCCGACGTCGACAGGATCACCGCCTGCATGCGCGAGCGGAAATCCAACCTGAGCGCGCCATGCAGAATGGTGTTCGATGCTTCGTCCGGCGTGCAGCCGGCATCGAGCCGCGCCCGCAATTGACTTCGCGGATGAAGTGGCGGCTATTTTGCCGCCATGGCGGTGGTGGGGCTGGACGGTTGCAGGCGAGGGTGGGTCGCTGTCCGCATCGGCGGGCGATCGCGCTCGATTCACTTCCTCACGAAAAGCGATACCGCAATCGATGAATTGCTGAGCCTCGATTTCCGCTGCGCGGCGATCGACATGCCGATCGGATTGCCGGAGCGTGGCTATCGCGACTGCGATCGCGAGGCCCGCATGCTGCTCGGCGCCCATGCGTCGCGCGTCTTTCTCGGAGCACGGCGGGGCGTGCTAACGGCGCAATCCCAGGCGAAGCTCAACGCGGCTTTGAGGCGGGCAGGCGAGCCGGGGGTGTCCGCTCAGCTTTATGGCCTGAAGGCGAAGCTCGGCGAGGTCGATGCTTTTGTCCGCGCACATCCGGACATTGATCTTCGCGAAGCGCATCCGGAACTGGTGTTCCAGCGCCTGAACAAGGGCGAGCCGCTGCCGCGCAAGCGCGATGCGGCCGGGGTCGGCCTGCGCAGCGCGTTGCTTCAACGCGACGGCTTCAAGGACCTCGACGCGTGGCTCACCCATCGTCCGCGCGGCAGCGGCGCCCAGCCCGACGACATTCTCGATGCGTGCGCCATGGCGATCGCTGCACGGGATTTCAGCAGCACGCGCGTCGTGCCGCAGGGCAAAGTGCCGAGGGACGCGACGGGCCTGCCGATGCAGATCTGGTACTGAGGCTGCGCCGTCACCCCGAGGTGCGAGCAGCGGGTCCGCGCCAAAGCGCGGCCCGGTGACAGGCTCTGCGGGCTGCCGATCCCCGTAAACATCCGTGATCGGCGTGGCGCGCACCTCAGGATGACAGGCCGGGTTTGGCAATGGATGGCGGCGACATTCGTGTCATATTGACACTGCAAGGATGGGGATGGCTCTGTTCCGCGCGCTGAAAGGCATTACTTTTGCTCCGGAATCGCGCTAGAGCAGCACCATCTTCAACCGCCTCCAACCTGTCACGCTGAAGTACCTGCTCCGACCATGCCCTCCCTGCTGTCCCGCAAACACTATCGTGTCGGCCGTTCCCGCACCGGACTTGGCCTTTTCGCTCTCAAGCCGATCAAGAAGGGCACGCGGATCATCCGCTACAACGGCCCGATGCTCGACTCGCGGAACAAGAAGGACGATGCGATCGAGAACAAGTACCTGTTCGAGATCAACGGCCGCTGGACCATCGACGGCTCGGTCCGCAAGAACATCGCCCGATACATCAATCACTCCTGCCGGCCGAATGCGGAATCCGACGTGCGCGAACGCGAGCGCAAGGTATTCATCCGCGCCATCAAGAACATCGAGCCCGGGCAGGAGATCAACTACGACTACGGCACCGATTACTTCAAAGAGTTCCTGAAGCCGATCGGGTGCCTTTGCGTGAAGTGCGTGGCGAAGCGCAAGGCGCTTCGGGCCGAGGAACGCGCAAAGAAGAAGCGGGCCAAGAAACGAGCAGAGGCGCGCGTCGAGAAGAAGGCGCAGAAGGCCAAGGCTAGCGCCAAGCTGAACGGCCATGCGCTGAGCGGTGTCGCGAAGCCGCGCAAGGCGAAGGCCAAAAAGCGCTCCAGTTAGCCCAGCTAAGCGCTCGCGCGTCCGGCTCGCTCGCAGGTTGCTCGACAGTCATGCCGTTTCTGGCATGATGCGCGCATTGCGCGAGTATTTTTAATGACGCTTTCCTTTTCGATTTTCCGGCCACGCCGCCTGAAAACCGGATTACTTGAAATCAGGTTTCTCGCCGGCTGTCTCGCGCTCTTGACGGTCGTGGCCGCGAGTTGCATCGCGCAGGCCCAGCAGCCGGGATGGCGCGAGACCGAGAAAAAATACAACGAACTGATGGCGGCGAAGAATTATCCGGCCGCTTTGGTCGAGGCCGAGAAACTTGCGGCCGCGCTGAAGAGCGAATTCGGCGCCGATCACTTCAACGCCGCGATCGGACAGCGCAACGTTGCCGTTGCGCTTATCGAACTGAAGCGGTTTGCAGATGCCGAGAAGCTGCTGCTGGCCGTGCTGCCTGCTTACGAAAAACGTCACGGTCCAACGCATCCGCTGGTCGACTCGGTGCTCTCAAGCCTCGTGTCGGTCCAGTTCCCGCTCAACAAATGGGCCGACGCCGAGAAGACGCTGAAGCGGATGGTGTCGATCCGCGAAGCCGCGCAGCCAGCGGATACGCAGCTGTTCGCGACTTATGCCGATCTTGCGCGGGCGCAGATCAAGCTCGGCGCCAACGCCGCTGCCGAGCAAACGATCACGCGGGCGCTGGCGATACCCGAGAAGGATCGCGGCCGGGACCCCGCACGGATTGCCGCGATGTCTCGCCTCGCAATCGAGACGCTGGAACAGATCGGGCTCAACCATCTGCAACAGGAAAAGGCTGCGGACGCCGAGCGTGTCTTTGAACGTTTGCTGCCGATGATTGAGAAAACGCCGGATGCCGATCGCGTGGCGTTGCCGGCAACGCTCGCCAATCTGGCGGGCGCTTACAAAGAACAATCCAAGTTCAAGCAAGCCGAATCCGCGCTGGTGCGCGCGCTGGCGTTGCGGGACAAGAACCCCGACAAGGATGCGGCCTGGACCTTGCGGATACTGGCCTCGTTGTCCGGCGCGTATGTCGAGCAGAAGAAATTCGCCGAAGCCGAAGCGACTTGCCTGCGGGCGCTTGCGATTACCGACGCGGAGCTCGCCGGTCCGCTGCCGCAAGTCCGGAGTCAGGCCGTTGCGAATTTGATGATCGTGGGCGGCACCTACGTCGAGCAGGGCAAGTATGCGGATGCCATGCGCGTT
>JBEIPX010000132.1:0-7709 GCA_040376815.1 Bradyrhizobiaceae bacterium | reverse complement strand
CGCTTTAGGGATGGCTTCTAGAGATTGCCCCCTCCAAAAGCAATCAAACGCGGCTGCCGTCATGGTAACCGGTTAACGGGCCTGCGGTTCAGAAACAGGGTTTCAAAGCTCCGGCACCCTGTCCGGAACACCGAAAATCGGGACAAAAACAGCCTCCGGCAAACCTGTTCCGGAAGGCTTTTGCGACCCCCGCGAATCGGCCTTCGGCGGGCTTGAAAAACGGCCGAAAATCACCACATCTTCAAAGCGTTAGCAGGCGTCAGTTTGCCCTGTACGCAATGCGCGATTCATGGCACAAAATGACGATTCTGCGCATGATTTTCTGCTGATTCGAAAACCGCTGCGAAAGCCCCCAAATGACTGAACCTGCCCGGCAACCGATCGCCGATTCTCCCGCTGCTGCCCCCGCCGAATACGGCGCAGAATCGATCCGGGTGCTGAAGGGACTGGACGCGGTTCGCAAGCGTCCGGGCATGTACATCGGCGACACCGACGACGGCTCGGGTCTCCATCACATGGTCTACGAAGTCGTCGACAACGCGATCGACGAGGCGCTGGCCGGCCACGCAACGGCCGTCACTGTGGTGCTCAACGCCGACGGCTCGGTGACCGTGCGCGACGACGGTCGCGGCATCCCGACTGACATTCACAAGGGCGAAGGCATCTCGGCGGCCGAGGTCATCATGACCCAGCTGCACGCCGGCGGTAAGTTCGACCAGAACTCCTACAAGGTGTCCGGCGGACTGCACGGCGTCGGCGTCTCGGTCGTCAACGCGCTGTCGGTCAAGCTGCAGTTGCGCATCTGGCGCGACAACAAGGAGCACTACATCGAGTTCGCCCATGGCGACGCGGTGGCGCCGCTAAAGGTCGTCGGCGACGCCGCGGGCAAGCGCGGCACGGAAGTCACGTTCTATCCCTCGGCCGAAACCTTCACCATGGTCGAGTTCGATTTCGCGACGCTCGAACATCGCCTGCGCGAACTGGCCTTCCTCAATTCCGGCGTGACCATCGTGCTGTCCGACATGCGGCATGCTGTCGAGAAGCGTGAGGAGATGCGCTACGAGGGCGGCGTCGAGGCCTTCGTGCAGTATCTCGACCGCAACAAGAAGGCGGTGGTGCCTGCACCTATCATGGTGCGCGCCGAAGCCAACGGCATCGGCGTCGAAGCCGCGCTATGGTGGAACGACAGCTACCACGAGAACGTGCTCTGCTTCACCAACAACATTCCCCAGCGCGACGGCGGCACGCATCTGGCGGGCTTCCGCGGCGCGCTGACGCGCCAGGTCAACGGCTATGCCGACGCGATGGCGAAGAAGGAAAAGATCGCGCTCACCGGCGACGATTGCCGCGAAGGCCTGACCGCCGTGCTCTCGGTGAAGGTGCCCGATCCGAAATTCTCGTCGCAGACGAAAGACAAGCTCGTCTCGTCGGAAGTCCGCCCCGTGGTCGAGAACGTGCTCAACGAGGCGCTCGCCGCCTGGTTCGAGGAGCATCCCTCGGAAGCCAAGATCATCGTCGGCAAGGTTGTGGAAGCCGCCGCCGCGCGCGAAGCCGCACGCAAGGCGCGCGAACTCACCCGCCGCAAGGGCGCGCTCGACATCGCCTCCCTCCCCGGCAAGCTTGCCGACTGTCAGGAGCGCGATCCGGCGAAGTCCGAACTCTTCATCGTCGAGGGTGACTCGGCCGGCGGCTCCGCGAAGCAGGGCCGCAACCGCGAATTCCAGGCGGTGCTGCCGCTGCGCGGCAAGATCCTCAACGTCGAGCGCGCGCGCTTCGACAAGATGCTGTCGTCCGAGCAGATCGGCACGCTGATCACCGCGCTCGGCACCGGCATCGGCCGCGAAGACTTCGACCTCAGCAAGCTGCGCTATCACAAGATCATCGTGATGACGGACGCCGACGTCGACGGCGCGCATATCCGCACGCTGCTGCTGACGTTCTTCTTCCGGCAGATGCCGTCGCTGATCGACGGCGGGCACCTCTATATCGCCCAGCCGCCGCTCTACAAGGTGACGCGCGGCAAGTCCGAGCAGTATCTGAAGGACGAGCGCGCGCTCGAAGACTATCTGATCAATACCGGCTTGGACGATTGCGTGCTGAAGCTCGCGACCGGCGAGGACCGCTCGGGCCGCGATCTGCATGCGCTGGTCGAGGATGCGCGCGTCATTCGCGGAACGCTGAACAACCTGCACAGCCGCTACAATCGCAGCGTTGTCGAACAGGCCGCGATCGCCGGCGTGCTCAGCCCCTCGATCATCGGCAGTGCCGAAACCGCCAATCAGGCCGCCGCTTATATCGCCAAGCGCCTCGATGCGCTGGCCGACGAAGTCGAGCGCGGCTGGATCGGCCGCTTCACCGAGGGCGAAGGCTTCCTGTTCGAGCGCACGGTGCGCGGCGTCAAGGACGTCGCAATCATCGATGATGCGCTGCTCGGTTCGGCCGACGCGCGCAAGCTCGACGAATTCGCCGGCCGGCTCCAGGAAGTCTATCCGCGCACTGCGACCTTGCGCCGGAAGGACACCGAAATCTTCATCCACGGCCCGGTGTCGCTGTTCGACGCGGTCACCGATGGCGGCCGCAAGGGCGTCGCGCTCCAGCGCTACAAAGGTCTCGGCGAGATGAACCCGGAGCAGCTCTGGGAGACGACGCTCGACACCAACGTGCGCTCGCTGTTGCAGGTGAGGGTCAAGGAACTCGACGAAGCCGACGACATCTTCACCAAGCTGATGGGCGACATCGTCGAACCGCGCCGCGAGTTCATTCAGGACAACTCGCTCAGCGCCAACGTGGACGTTTAAGCGGACTTGGACAGAACCGCGAAAGATTCTCCGCCTCATCCTGAGGAGCGCGTTTGCGCGCGTCTCGAAGGATGCGGTCTGGATACAAGAAGCTCGTTGGCCTCATGGTTCGAGACGCGCTGACGCGCTCCTCACCATGAGGAAAAGGCTGCTTCATTGCGGAACCTGCGCACGGACGGCGCACCGGAGTCGCGCAAAGCGGGCCTGTTGGCAGCCCCGTACCGGTCCTGCGCAACGATAAACAACCAGTTCTGACTACCGTCGGCGCGCAGCCCCGCCGCGCTTTGCAGCATCGCCGTCTTTCCCCGCCTCATGCTCAAGCTGCAGGAACATCGCCAGCGCAAGGCGATCGATCATTTCCTGATCGTCGAGTTGCACGAGCTTCGGCTTGTTCTGCACCGCGTTGATCAGCGTTCCGAACACCATCTGGAACGCGAAGCCGATCGTGCGCTCCTTGGCGGCGCGGCGCCCGCGCCCCATCCGCGGCAGCAGCAGCGGCATCGACCGCTCGATCAGCCCCGTGCCGGTTTCGCGCACGGTGATCCAGCGCGCCGGCTGCACCGCCTTGTACTGCATCGCCGCACGCAGCACGCCCTCGTTCCTGCGGATGATTCCGGTCACCACCGACACCACATGATGACAGGCCGCCTCCAGGCTTGCATCGGCCTCCATGTCGGCTGCGACCGCCACCTCGATATCGGCGAGGCTGCGCTTCGACACCAGTGACATCAACGCCGCAAAGAAGGCGTCCTTGCTCTCGAAGCGCCCGTAGAACGCGCCGACGGTGACGCCGGCGCGTGCGCACAGCTCGTCGATCGGCAGTTCATCGAAGGCGCAGTCGCGCAACAGTTCCGTGCCCGCGTCCAGCAGCGCGACCGTGGTTTCCTGGCTACGGCGCTGACGCGTCGGAAGAATTCCGGGCAGGTCCTGGATCAGCGGCCACCCGGCGACGTCGGAAACTTCGGTCACACGACCTCCGCGAAATGTGTTGACGGCAATATTATAGTCATGACTATAATTTGGAAGCAATCAAACCGGACCGCGGTCAACGCGGCCACAACACGCCCGGCCTTTGCCCGCGCCACCGCGCCCGGGCCGCGCAGGGCGATACAGGGGAGGTTTGTGATGCCGGGAAAAATCAGGCTGCGCGTCGATCCCGACAAATGTCAGGGCCATAGCCGCTGCAAATCGCTCGCACCGGAGCTGTTCGAACTCGACGAGTTCGGCAACGCCCATGAAACCGGTGACGGCACCGTTCCGGACGACCTGGTCGAGAAGGCCTATCTTGCCAAGTCGAATTGTCCCGAGCTCGCCATCGAGATCATCGAGGACTGAGCCGTTCGCCTTCCTGCACGCTGCAACGTCACGCCCGCATTCGGAGGACGCTTTCATGGATCAGCATACACCCGCGCCCGCACCGGTCACCGACTGGCTCAACGATTTCGATCACACCGACCCGCGCTGGACAGACAATCCGTTTCCGATCTGGGACGAGTTGCGCGAGCAATGCCCGGTGGCGCACACCAAGCGCTTTCTCGGCGTCTATCTGCCGGTGACGTATGAGGCGGTGAAGCAGATTTCCTACGACACCGAGCACTTCTCGTCGCGCCGCGTGGTCGTTCGCAATGTGCGCCCCGAACCGGTGATGCCCGCGCCGCCGATCACCTCCGATCCGCCGCATCACAAGCCGGCCAAGCAGCTGCTGCTGCCGCCGTTCACGCCGGACGCGATGAAGAAGCTCGAACCGCGCGTGCGCGCGATCTGCAACGAGCTGATCGACGAGTTCATCAAGAACGGCAAGTGCGATGCCGCCGCGCAGTACACCAAGCACATTCCGGTGCGCGCCATCGCCCACATGCTCGGCATTCCGGAAAAGGACGGCGATCTCTTCATCCGCTGGATTCACGAGATTCTCGAACTCGGCATTCATGACGATGCGGCGCTGATGAAAGCGGTGCACGAGATGAACGCCTACTTCGTCGAGCACGTCGAGGCGCGCAAGAAGCACCCGACCGACGACCTGATCATGGACCTGATGAAGGCCAAGGGTCCGGACGGGCAGCCGCTGTCCGATCCGCACGTGCTCGGCTCGCTGCGGCTGCTGCTGATCGCCGGCATCGACACCACTTGGAGCGCGATTGGCTCGTCGATGTGGCATCTCGCCAAGACGCCGTCCGATCGCAAGCGCCTGCTCGCCGAGCCGGAGCTGATGCCGTACGCGATCGAGGAATTCCTGCGGGCCTATGCGCCGGTGACGATGGCACGCGAGGTGATGAAAGAGACGACGGTCGCCGGTTGCCCGGTGAAGCCCGGCAACATGGTGCTGTTGTCGTTCCCGGCCGCCAACCGCGACCCGGCCATGTTCCCGGATGCGGACAAGGTCATCATTGATCGCAAGGAAAACCGTCACGCCGCGTTCGGTCTCGGTATCCATCGCTGCGTCGGCTCCAACCTCGCGCGGATGGAAATGGTCGTCGCGCTCGAAGAATGGCTGAAGCGGATTCCGGAATTCCGGCTCGATCCGGCCGGCAAGGTCACCTGGTCGGAAGGCACCGTGCGCGGTCCGCGGCAACTGCCGCTGCTGTTCGGCTGAGATCATCGCAACCACGGCGCGCGACACCCTGTCGCGTGCCGGTCACATCTTCGGAGACTGTTCGAAAGTCGAACCAGATGCGCGTTTCGCCGCCTGTGTTCCTGCCATATTCTGAGTTAGCATTACGCTTCGATCGCGGATGCCCGCCAAGGATGTGCAATGAACCGACCGAAACCAGCGCCTGTCTCCGAGCGCGCCTCGTCGTTCCTCAACGATCTTCTCAACACGCTGACCGAACGCGGCCGCAACCTGCTGTCGTGGGGTTCATCCGGCGCGCCGCTGACACGCGTGCAACTGATCGAGCTCGGCGAAACGCTGCTCTCGCGCAAGGGTGAGGCCACCGGCGTCGCGCTGGCGCGAACGCTGTTGGAAGCCTACGCCGCGGCCTCGCGCGAGGATCGCATCGCGTTCCTCGATGCCATGGCCGAGCAGTTCGGCCCGGATGAGGCCGAGCTGACGAAGGCAATCGAGGCCGTGCGCAACGGCAACTTCAAAGCCGGCGCCGTCAATCGCCTGCACAAGGCCGCCGAGCCGCGGCGCCAGGAACTGATCCGCCGTCTCAATCTCGCGCCCGGCGGCACGTCGTCACTGGTGAAGATGCGCGAGGAGCTGCTTGCCGTGCTGCGCGAGCGTCCCCAACTGGCGGACGTCAACGGCGACTTCGTCCATTTGTTCAGTTCGTGGTTTAACAGGGGTTTTCTCGTGCTCAGGCGCATCGACTGGACCACGCCGGCCAACATTCTCGAAAAGATCATCCGATACGAGGCCGTGCACGCGATCGAGAACTGGGACGATCTGCGCAATCGCCTCGCCCCGCCGGATCGCCGCTGCTACGGCTTCTTTCACCCGCAGCTTGTCGACGAGCCGCTGATCTTCGTCGAGGTGGCGCTGACCCGCGACATTCCGCCGGCCATCGCGCCGCTGCTCGATCTCGATCGCAAGGTGATCGGCTCGGATGAAGCGAGCACTGCCGTGTTCTATTCGATCTCGAACACGCAGCGCGGACTTGGCGGCATTTCGTTCGGCAACTTCCTGATCAAGCAGGTGGTCGAGGACATCAAGCGCGAGCTGCCGAACTTGACGACGTTCGTCACGCTCTCGCCGGTGCCGGGTTTCGCCGACTGGCTCAACCGCGAACGCAAGAACGACGCCTCCACGTTTCTCGATGCCGATCAGCGCGCGACGCTGACGAACCTCGACGTGCCGGGCTGGGCTGACGATCCCGTGCTCGCCGCCCGGGTCGAGCCGGCGATGCTGTCGGCTGCCGCGGCCTACTTCCTCACCGCCCGCACCTCGCGCGGCGGGCTGGTCGATCCGGTCGCCCGCTTCCATCTCGGCAATGGTGCGCGGCTGGAGCGGCTGAATTTCCTCGGCGACCGCTCGGACAAGGGCATGCAGCAGTCGCACGGGCTGATGGTGAATTACCTCTACGCGCTGAACGAGATCGAGAGCAACCACGAGGCCTATGCGGAAAAGCGGCAGGTGGCCGCCTCCGGTCAGGTCCGCAAGCTGCTCACCGCCCGGCCCGCGCCCGCTGATGTTGCGCCGCTCGCACCCGTGACATCCTGAAAGACCGCTTCACATTTCAGAATGGTTGGTTAGCTTGCGGGTCCGCAGGAACCAGCCGGGAAATCAGTGATGGCCAAAGAAACCGAAACGCTCGCCGCCTATGTCGCGGGCCTGACCTATGATGCGATCCCGACCGAAGTGCTGGAGCGCGCGAAGGTTCTGACCCTCGATTTCCTCGGCAGCGCGGTGCGGGCACGCAGCGAAGCGGACTCCACGCCCTCGATCCTGGCGATGCTCGCAGCGCTCGGTCTCGACGGCAAGGGCGAAGCCACCGTCTTCGGCGATACGAAAACTTACACGCCCGCCGTTGCCGCGCTGCTGAACGGTGCGCTCGGCCACTCGCTCGACTTCGACGATACGCACGCGGACTCATCGCTGCATCCGAGCGCGCCGGTGGTGCCGGCTGCCTTCGCGGTCGGCGAGATCGTCAACGCCTCGGGCCGCGATGTGCTGACCGCGATCGTCGCCGGCTATGAGGTCTGTTGCCGTCTCGGCAATGCACTCGATCCGACCTCGCATTACGCGAAGGGTTTCCATCCGACCGCGACCGCCGGCACGTTCGGCGCAGCCGCGGCAGCTGCCAAACTTTACAAACTCTCGGCCGAACAGATCGTCTCGGCGTTCGGCGTCTCGGGCAGCCAAGCCGCAGGCTCGCTGCAGTTCCTGCTCAACGGTGCGTGGAACAAGCGCTATCAGGTCGGCGCGGCCGCGATGAACGGCGTCGTCGCCGCGACACTCGCGAAAAACGG
>JBEIPX010000006.1:0-19995 GCA_040376815.1 Bradyrhizobiaceae bacterium | reverse complement strand
TGCTCCTCGATGAACTTGCCCAGCTTTTCCGCGATTTTGTGCTGGTTGCTGGGGATGATCGCCGTGTGCGGAATCGGCAGACCCATCGGCCGGCGAAACAGCGCCACCACCGCATACCAGTCGGCAAGCCCGCCGATGGCGGCCGCTTCGGCGAACGCGGCGACGAAGCCCCACGCCGGATGGCGGCCGGCCATCGCCTTGGCAAGCACCAGCAGCGCCAGGCATGCGACCAGCACGGCAGCGGCGAGCGCCTTCACGCGGCGCAAATCGGCCGCGCGCGCAACGTCGCTGTCATCCAGGCTGAAGCCGGAACGGATGATGTCTGCCATGGGCGTGTCCACACAACGATTCCGCGCGGCGATACGTTGCAATATGGCTGCAAACGCATCCCCGACAAGATGAAGGCCCGCACAGGGCGGGCCTTCAAAGATCGATTGTATCGGACGTGAACTCTTACGCAGCCTTGCTGGTGGCGTAGGAAGCGACCTTCGACAGGTTCTCCTGCGCGGTCTTCGCACCGTCCGTCAGCGCCTTGCCGAGATATTCGGTCGTCGCCTTGGCGCGGCCGATCACGACTTCGCTCTGCGCGCGGATCAGATCGTTCTGGATCTGGAAAGCTTCGCTCAGCGACTTCGCCGACGCCAGCTTGTCGATGCCGTTGAAGTAGGCTTCGACGTCCTGGTAGATCGCCTGCTGGATGTTGCGGGAAATCTTGGCGGTCTCGGTCACCGAACCGGCAACAGCGGTCTCGACAGTGGCGGTGAGCTTCTCGGCACCGGCGTGGACGTCAGCGGCACGATCCTTGGCAGTGCCAGCAGCGCGCTTCACGAAGTCACGGGCAGCTTCCGGAACTTCCATGGTCTGGAGGTTCTTGAGCGCGTCGGTAACCGGAGCGAAGGCGGTCTTCACGGTGTCGAACAAATTGGTGTTTGTGGTCATGGTGTCTCTCCATCCTCGGGTTTGAGCTATGGCTCGCCCCGTCCGTTTGGCCCGGGGTGATGGATATATGCCATGACATATGGTGCGATGCAATAGGAATTGTGCGTCGCGGTATCACGAACCCGTGATAGCTAAGGTAACTGAAATGATTACCTGAGATTAGCTCAGGAGCTGACCGCCTCCGGCAGGCCATAGGCCTCCATCTGCGCCCGGAACTGCGCCACGTTGTGCCCGAGCACGACGATGTCGTGGGTCTTGCCGTCCATGTCGCGGACATGGTCACGCAGCAGTGCTTCGCCGCGGAAGCCGAGACCCTCGAAGATCGCGATGGCCCCGGTCTGGTCGACCGTCATCTGCACCACGAGCTTTTCCAGCCCGATCACCAGGGCCAGCGCGAAGGTTTCGTTCGACAGCGCCCGGCCGACGCCGAGCCCGCGCACGTCCGCCGAGATCACCATGCGGATTTCGCCGACATGCGGCGACCACGACAGCGCATCGCGGACGATGGTGCCGCAGCCGACCACCTCGCCGTTCTTCAGCGCCAGGAGGCTGACGATGGTGCCGCGGTCGAGTTCCTTGGCCCACGCCGACATCACCTTAGGCTCGCTGATGTTGCGCGGCAGGAAGAGGAGATCGTGCACCGGCAGCTTGCGCGCGAACGCCAGCACCGCCGCCTCGTCGGATGGCGTCATGTGGCGGAATTCGATCTCGCCGCCTTCGGTCGTTATCTTGCGCGGATAGATACGAACTTCAGTCTGGGTCATGTCGAACGCTCACCTAGCCATTGATCGAGTTTCGGCCACAGCCGTTTGACGGCATTGGCGCCAGCGACGAGGCTGACGTGGCCGCCCTTCAAGACGACTTCCTGCTTGTCCGTCGAGCCGATCTTTTCGATCAGCGGTTTCGACGCTTCGGACGGCACGATGTGATCGTGCTCCGCCACGGCGTGCAGGATCGGCACGGTGATCTTCGAAATATCCGCAAGCCGCCCGCCGACCGTCATCGTCTGGTTGTAGAGCTTGTTGTCCCACATCAGATCCTTGGTGGTCTGACGGAAGTATTCGCCCGCGAGCGGCAGCGTGTCGTTCGCCCAGCGATCGAACATCTGGTACGACTTCACGTACTGATCGTTCCACATGTTCTCCCACAGCTGCACTTGGCTGACCGCGCGCGAGGCCGGCCGCAGCATCTCGAACGACGAGAAGATCATTTCCGGCGGCACGTTGCCGATCGAGTCGACGAGCTTGTCGACATCGAAGTAGCGGCGATCAGAGAAGTTCTGGAACAGCTTCATGCCGCGGAAGTCGATCGGCGTCGTGAAGACCACGAGGTTCCTCAGCGGCCCGTCGAGATGGGTCGAAGCGTACAGCAGCGACAGCACGCCGCCGAAGCAGTAGCCTATAACGTTGACCTCATCGACGCCGGAATCGCGCTGCACTTCGCGCACGCATTGCGGAATGAAGTCGAGGACGTAGTCCTCCATCCGCAGATTCTTTTCTTCCGCACGCGGCGCGGTCCAGTCGATCATGTAAACGTCGAAGCCGCGCTTGAGCAGAAACTCGATGAAGCTCATCCCCGGGACCATGTCGAGGATGTAGCCGCGATTCGTCGTCGCCATCACAATCAGGATCGGGATGCGATAGATTTCGTCGGCGAGCGGCCGGTAGTGATAGAGCTGCATCGTGCCGCGCGACAGCAGCACGTCCTTCGGCGTCGAACCGAGCACCTGTGCGGACGAGCCGATATACTCGACGCCCTTGATGCTGCGCTGGATCGCGCGCTGGACTTCGCTCTGGATACGATCGGAAACGGAAGCGGCGACGCTGCCCTGCGCCTGCGGCGCGGCGGGTGCGTTCATGTCTGCCCTCCTCCGGTTGCGGATGGCGGCTGGCGCGTGCGCGGCGGCTTCGGCGCATCGCCGCGTTGTTCGGCGACCACGTCCGCATGCACGCGATTGAGCAGCGCTTTGATTTCGTGCAGCTGGCCTTCGATCACCTGCAGCCGCTCGCCGAAACTGATCATCTGGCTGCGGCTCGGCATGTTCATGCCGGTGAGATACTTCTCCATCGCATCGCTGAAGGTCTTGCTCGCCGTCGCCGACGCGCTCGTCATCTGCCCCATCGTGCGGCTGAATTCCGGCGACCCCATGGCCTGGTTGGCGAAGGAATTGAATCCCTTCTCCATCTCGCCCAGGAAGGTATGCCACACCTCCATCGGGTCCTTACCCTTCTCAGACATCCCTCGTCCTCCCGTTGCGAGTGCGTCAAGCCTCGCTTTTCTTTTTTTGCCATTCCATACTGTTGCGGCAGAACGGTCAACACGGCGGTGGCTTTACGGTCAACGCCGAGGTTCGATACGGAGACCGGCTGCAAATCGCGCTGCGGCGCGGCACATCATCACGCGTTAACCTGACAACCAAGGAACGATCCACGTGAGCATCCCCCACCAGTCCGCCCAGATGGCGCGCACGAACGGTATCGAGCTCTGCTACGAAACCTTCGGCAGCCCGAGCAACGAACCCCTGGTTCTGATCATGGGCCTCGCCGCCCAGATGGTGATGTGGGACGACGAGTTCTGCTCCGAGCTGGCGAGTCGCGGCTTCTACGTCATCCGTTTCGACAACCGTGACATCGGCAAGTCGACGCGGCTGACCGGCGGCGGTCCGATCAAGGTGATGGACCTGCTCAAGCTGCGCTTCCTGAAAATTCCGCCGGCGTCCGTCTACAAGCTGTGGGACATGGCCGCCGACGTGATCGGGCTGCTCGATACGCTCGGCATCAAGTCGGCGCATATCGTCGGCGCATCGATGGGCGGCATGATCGCTCAGGAGCTCGCGATCCGCTACCCGGAGCGCGTGCGCTCGCTGACCTCGATCATGTCGTCGACCGGCAATCATCGTTTGCCACAGCCGACGCGCGAAGCCTCCGCGGTCCTGCTGGCGCCGCCGCCGAAAACGAAAGAGGAATACATCGAGCGCTTTGCTCAAACCTGGAAAATCCTGCGCGCCGGATCGTTTCCGCAGGATGAGGCCAAGGATCGTCAGCGCGCGGAACTGACCTTCTCGCGCGGCCTCAATCCGGCAGGCGTCTCGCGGCAGCTGCGCGCGATCCTCGCCTCAGGTCCGCGCAACGACCGGCTGCGCACCGTACGCGTGCCGACTCTGGTTATTCACGGCGATGTCGATCCGCTGGTGCGGCTCGAGGGCGGCAAGGATACGGCCGCGTCGATCCCCGGCGCCAAGCTGCTGGTCATCCCCGGCATGGGCCATGCGATCCCGATGCCGATCTGGCCACAGATCATCGGCGCGATCACCGAGCATGCCAAGGGCGCAGCGAAGGCGGCGGCTTGATCGCATCACCCCACCCGGCTGACCTTCGGTCAGCCACCCTCCCCATCGAGGGGAGGGATAACTCGCAGCAATGCTTAACTTAATCCCTTGCCCTTGTGGGAAGGGTCGGCGCGAAGCGCCGGGGTGGGGGTAACTACCCGCCCGCCCAGACGTCGAGCACGTAGCGGTTCTGCGTGCCCATGCCGTCGATCCACTGCGCCGCCGCGTCTTCGTTCGCGCCGGTCTTCTCGCTGTAGATCGTCATCAGCGCAGCCTTCACGTCGGGCTCCATCTTCGAACCATCGCCGCAGACGTAGATGATCGCGCCCTGATCGATCAGGCTCCAAACGCGTTCCTTTTGCGTGGCGATCAGGTTCTGCACGTAGGTTTTGGTCTCACCTGCGCGCGAGAAGGCGACGTGCAGCTCGGTGACGCCCTTGGCCGCGAAGTCCTTCAGTTCGCTGGCGTAGAGATAATCCTGCTCCGGATGGCGGCAGCCGAAAAACAGCAGCGACGGGCCGAGCGACTTGCCGCTCGCTTGTTGCGCCTCACGCTCCTGCAGGAAGCCGCGGAACGGCGCGAGCCCCGTGCCCGGCCCGATCATGATGATCGGCACCGACGCATTGTCGGGCAGGCGGAAGCCGGCCTTGGTTTCGCGCACGGTTGCGTGAATGATGTCGCCGGGGAGACGGCTCGCCAGATAGTTCGACGAGACGCCGCGATAAATGCCGTTGCCGGCATACGACGGGCCTTCGACCACACCGACGGTGACGGTGCACTTGTTCGCGCCGAGCGCCGCCGGCGACGACGAGATCGAGTAATAGCGCGGCGACAGCAGCGACAGCATTTCCAGATAGGCATGGAACGGCAGTTCGCAGGCCGGGAATTCTTCCAGCAGGTTGAACACCGACTTGCGCTTGCCGAGGATCTCCGAGCGATAGCGCTCGGACGCGGCCGCGTCGTCGCCAACGAAGGCCTCCAGCATCGGCTTCGTGCGCGGGCAACGCGTATTTTCCGACATGATCTGGATCTGCTTGCGGGTCGCAACCTGCTGCAACTCCACGAACTCGGTCAGCAGCCGGCCGACCGACACAGCGTTGCCCACTGGCAACTGCGCACGGCGGCCTTCCGGCACCTGCAGCTTCACCTGATCCGCCGGCAGGAAGCCGAAGCGGCGGGCCACGCGATCGACCAGCGCCGGATCGTTACGCGGCGTGACGCTCAAGTGATCGCCGACGCGATAGGTGAGGTTATCCGGCAGTTGCACTTCGATATGCCGTGTCGAGCGATCCGACGCGTTGGCGCCGCTGCGGTTCTGAAGTTCCTCGTTGACCGTGACCTTCATCGGCATGGCGCCGCCGAGCGCCGCCATCGACGTGGTGACGGTCGGGGCAACCGACTCGATGCGATAGAGCGGCTCGTCGTCGGCGCTGCGGGAGAAGTCGCCGGCGATGCCGAACATCTTCACCGCAACCGGGCCGAGCTTGCCGAACCACTTATCGAACTGGCCTTCGAGATCGTCGCGCGCATCGCCCTCGCCGCGCTCGAACACACGGTTGGCGCCAAGCGCGGCAAGCTTCTCGTCGAGCATGCGCGGGATTGACTGATAGGTCGCGTTCCAGTCGCTGTTGCCGCAACCGAACACGGCGTAATTCACCTTCGACAACGACCCGGCCGGCGCCTCGTTAATCCACTTCACGAACTGCGTCGCATTGTCCGGCGCTGCGCCGTTGTACGACGCGCAGAAAATGATCACGCCACCTTCGGTCGGCAAATGGTCGGCATAGTCGTCGAGCGGCGCGAGTTTAGTAGCAAAGCCGTTGACCTCGGCGAGGTCCGCGACGCGCGTCGCAAGTTCTTCGGCCGTGCCGAGGTTCGATCCGTAAAGCACGAGCAGCGGCGTGTTGTGACCAGCACGCGCGCGCGCAACCACCGGCGTTCCGGCCGCAGCGGTCGACGCTGCGGCAGCCACGGCTTGGCCCGGAACGATGGTGCGGTCGCGATCGGTGCGCAGACGCACCTTGATCTTGAAGCCATCGGGCTTGATCGTCAGCGTCTCTTTCAGATGCATCTGATAGCGTTCGTGATCGATCAGCTTGAAGCGCTGCAGGATCATGCCGAGCGCAAGCGCCGCCTCGTGCATCGCGAAGCCGCGGCCGATGCATGCGCGCTGGCCGTTGCCGAACGGCTTCCACGCATTGTGCGGACGCTTTGATTCCGCCTCGCGGCTGAAATTCTCCGGGTTGAAGATGTCCGGGTTCGGACCCCACACCGACTTGTCCCGATGCAGCGCCATCACGAGAACGGTGATGAAGGTGCCTTTCTTCAGCGCATACTTGCCGCCGATCACTTCGTCCTTCAGCGGCGTGATGCCGTAGGCCGGCGCCGGCGGCCACATGCGCAGCGTCTCTTTCAAGATCTTCGTAATGTAGTTGAGCTGCGTCACCTGCTGGAACGTCGGCTTGGCGTCGACGTTCGCGCCGAGCACGCGATCGACTTCCTCGTACGCCTTCTTCAGCACCTCGGGGTGCTTCAGCATCGCGTAGATCGCGCACGATAGGAGGCCGCTGGTGGTCTCGTGACCGGCGATGAGGAACGTGTTGATCTGGTAGCGGATGTTGATGTCGTCGAGCTGTTCGCCGGTGACCTTGTCGACGCCGCTCAACATGGCGTTGAGCATGTCCTTCTTGCCCTCGGCCGCTTCGCCTGCCTTGCGGCGCTCGACGATGATCTCGTCGACCATCTTGTTCATGAAGGCGACGTCTTCGGCCATCGTCGACCGGCGCTTGCTCATCCAGAGATTTTCGAGCGGCAGGCCGCGCGTCATCATGATGGTTTCGAGCGAGCGCACCAGCGACTCGACGAACGGGTGGTAGTCGCGGCGATAGAACGAGTTGAAGCGATAGTCGAACCCGCACAGCCCGATGGTGTCGAGCGTCAGCGCCGTCATGTCATGCACGACGTCGATCTCGTCGTCGGCGTTGAGACGCGACCACTTGTGCACGAGCTGTTCGGCGATATCGACCATGCTCGGGTGATAGGATTGCATCGCGCGTCCGCCGAACGGCTGCAGCAGGATATTGTGCGCCTTGCTCCAGTTCGGCTCGGTGGTATCGGCCGTGAAAAGGCCGTCGCCGCCGACCGCGCGCACGCGGCGGAGCGCGCCGCGCACCGCCTTGTCGAAGCGCTTCTCGTCACAGAGCTCGTCAACCAGATCGAAACCGGCGACGATGACGAGCGGCGCGCCCATCATGTCGAGCCAGTAGATCGGACCGAGTTCATCCACCAGCCGCGTCAGATGCTGCACCGGCGACGTCGAATCCAGGGACAGCATGTTTCCGACAACTGGCTTGGTCGCGGGTTGCGGAAGTTGCTTGAGCGAAATGGTCTCAGTCATCTATCGGGATCCTGCTCTACACCCTGTTGGTGTTCGCTCTATTTGCCGGATTTTAGTGACGAACGCCACGATAACCTTCGTCGCATCGCCTCTCTCTTATGACGCTTTCGCCTTCATCACCTCGTCGCGCAGCTCACGCCGCAGAATCTTGCCGACATTGGTTTTGGGCAACGCGTCGCGCATCTCGATGGTGCGCGGCACCTTGTAGCCGGCAAGCTGCGTCTTGCAGAACGTCATGAGATCACCGATGCGCACGCTGCCGTCGCGCGGCACCACGAACAGCATCACCGCCTCGCCGGTTCTGGCATCCGGCACACCAATTGCCGCGCACTCGACAACGCCGTCGTGGTTGGCGACGACCGCCTCGACCTCGTTCGGATAGACGTTGAAGCCGGAGACGAGGATCATGTCCTTCTTCCGGTCGACGATCCGGGTGTAGCCCTGCGGGTCCATGATGCCGATGTCGCCGGACTTGAAGAAGCCATCCGCCGTCATCACGTTCGCGGTTTCGTCCGGCCGCTGCCAGTAGTTGGCCATCACCATCGGCCCCTTGATCGCGATCTCGCCCGCTTCACCGGGCGCAACGTCTTTCCCGTCATCGTCGAGAATGCGGATATCGACGCCGGGCAGCGGCAAGCCGATGGTGCCGGTGAACTTGTCGGAGTCGGTCGGATTGCAGGTGACGCCCGAGCAGGTCTCCGACAGACCGTAGCCTTCGACGATCGGGCAGCCGGTGATCGTCAGCCATTTTTTGGCGACCGCCTCCTGCACGGCGGTGCCGCCGCCGTTGCAGACGACGAGCTGCGAGAAGTCGAGCCTGGCGAAGGCCGAATAGTTTGCGAGCCCGTTGAACAGCGTATTCACCGCCGGAAAGATGTGAATGCGGTACTTCGCCAAGTCCCGCACCATGCCTTTCAGGTCGCGCGGATTCGGAATCAGGATGTTGAGCCCGCCGATCCGCGTCGCCAGCAGCGCGCAGGAGATGAACGCGAACACGTGATAGAGCGGCAGCGCGCAGACGAAATTCATCTGCCCGGTGATCTTCTTGCTCCTTAGCGCCGGCTGGAGCCACGCATCCGACGCCAGCACTGCCGCCAGGATATTGCCGTGCGTCAGCGTCGCGCCCTTGGAAAGGCCCGTGGTGCCGCCGGTATATTGCAGCACCGCCACATCGTCTTTCTTGATCTCGGGTTTGGTGAAGTTGAGTTTCTTGCCTTCTCCCAGCGCGACCTTGAAGCGCACCGCGCCCGGCAGCGAGTAGCGCGGCAGCGTCCGGCCGACGACGTAGTTCGCAATGGTTCCCTTGGCGAGGCCGAGCAGATCGCCGACCTTGGCGACCACCACATGCTTGACGTCGGTTTCCTCGATCACCTCTTCCAGCGTGTTGGCGAAGTTCTCGAGAATGATGATCGCCTTCGAGCCGGAATCCTTGAGCTGATGCGCGAGTTCGCGCGGCGTGTAGAGCGGATTGACGTTGACCGCGATGAAGCCGGCGCGCAGCACGGCCGCGACCGTCACCGGATACTGCAACAGGTTCGGCATCATGATCGCAACGCGATCGCCGCGCTTGAGCCCGCGCCCTTGCAGCCAGGCTGCCAGCGCCCGCGAGCGGCGATCGATATCGCCGTACGTCTGCCGCTTGCCCATGCAGGCATTGGCATCGCGGTCGCGGAATTTCGTGAAGCTCTCCTCGAAGATCGAGATCAGCGATTCATAGCCGCCGGTATCGATGCTCGCCGGTACGCCGGCCGGATAGCTCGCAAGCCACGGACGCTGCATAGTCCCTCCCCTGATCCCGGCGCGACGTCGTTCGAACGCCAGTGATGGCGTTCGCGGTCCGCTCATTCGTCTCCGGACATCGCCGGATATCGGCCATTGTTCCGCGCGGTTTCGCTGCGGTCAAAACGTTTGTGCGTCCGGCCGATCAGGGAGATCAGCCGAACCTTTTGCGGCGCCACTCGATCAGCTTCGCGCTGACTTCCTCGGGCTTTTCCTGCTGCGTCCAGTGACCCGAGCCGCGCACCAGATACTTTTCCAGGTCGGGAACGATCTTTTCCATGCCATCGGCGGCCGACGGCGGCAGCACCGCGTCGTTCTCGGCCATGATCATCAACGACGGCACCCGCACCGTGTTATCGAGGCCGGCCGCACGCTCCCAGTTGCGCGACATGTTGCGATACCAGTTGATGCCGCCGGTGAAGCCGCTCTTGCGGAAGGTGTTGACGAAAACCGCCTGCTCTTCGGGCGAGAGAATCTTCTCGCGCGGATCGAACTTCGCGTCGTAAGCGGCGACCATCTGCGGAAAGGCGAGATTGGTTTTGGCCGACGCGCCGACGCCGGCGACAGGCGCATCCGCCGCTTCCGGCTTGCGCGGGACGGGTTTGCGCATGAAGGCATCGAACAGCTGCTCGGTTCGCTCGGCGAAGATGCGGTCCGGCTCGCGCGCAGGGTCTTGGAACTGGACGATGTACATGCTGTCGCCGAAGCGTTTCTTGAACAGCTCGATCGGATCGATCGGCGCCCGGTCCATATGCGGCGTATTGATGCCGACAACGCCTGCCGTCCGCGACTTATGGCGCAATGGCATCTGCCAGACGATGAAACCGCCCCAATCGTGGCCGACGAAGACCGCCTTATCGATTTTCAGGTGATCCAGCAGGCCGATGAGATCGTCCGCCAGATGCTCCATGTCGTAGTCTTCGACCTTCTCCGGCCGGTCGGTCGAGCCGTAGCCGCGCTGGTCCGGCGCGATGACGCGGATGCCGGCCTCGCTGAGTGCCTTGATCTGATGCCGCCACGAGAACGCGATCTCCGGCCAGCCGTGGCAGAGTACCATCGGCACCGGATCGTCCTTTGGCCCCGCCTCGTAGAATCCCATCCGGATTCCGTTGACCTCGGCGTACTGAAGCGGGGGCATTTCCAACATGGTCGACGTTTCTTTCCTTCTTGGACGCGCGGCTGACTATTCAGCCGCGGTCTGCGTGGTTTTCGGCGGCAGATAGGCGGCCGCCAGCGTTTCCATTTCTCCCGGCAGCATCTCGGCCAAGACCTCCACGTGCGGAAGAATGTTGGCGCCGGCGATAAAGCCGAAGTCGAGTTGGTCGCGATAGCTCTGCACGGTGATGTTGAGCGCAAGGCCGTGCGCCGGGATCGAGACCGGGAAGATGTGCAGCAGTTCCGCACCGACGGCGTAGAGCGTCTGCCGTGGTCCCGGCACGTTCGAGATGGTGACGTTCGCCGCCGCCGGCAGCACGTCGGAGAGATTCGAGCGGCTGTAGAGCAGCGCCAGCACCTGCACGACGATCGGCGCGCCGAGCATCGAGACGTTGGAAATCTGCGGCATCAGCGCGCGCATCGGATGCGCCATTTCCTTCGACTTCGTCGACTGCGCGGTGATCGCTTCGAGCCGCTGCTTCGGATCGTCAATATCGGTCGCGAGCGAGCAGACCATGCCGAACACCTGATTGTTGGCTTCGGTGTTGCCCTCCTCGCGCAGCGAGATCGGCACGCCGGCCGTCATCGACTTTGCCGGCAGCGCGCCGCGTTCGCTGAGATAGCGGCGCAGAACGCCGCTGCACAGCGCCATCACCACGTCGTTGAGCTTGCCGCCCGAGGCCTTGGCGATCGCCTTGGCCTGCGACAGCGATACGGAGACGCCCGCGAAGCTGCGTTCAGATGAGATCGACTTGTTGAGCACGGTCGAGGGCGACGACAGCGCGCTCAGATCCTTGCGGGTGTTCGGATCGGCGATCTTCGCCGCCATATCCGATACGCTTTTGAGCATGTCCGGCAGGCTGCCCGCGAACTTCACCGCGTTCTCCATCTGGAACATGGCGTTGTCGAACAGGATCGAGCCGATGTCGTTCTTGCCGGTGCGCGGCAAAGAAATGCTGCGCGCGCCGGTCTCGCCCTGCTCCGGCGGCCGCCACAGCTGCGTATACGAATCGATGAAGGCTGCCGTGATGTCGCGCGAGGTTGTCTGCGACTTCATCTGCGGCGTCGGCGGCGGTATTTCGCGCGGTGTCTCGCTGACATCGTAGATGATGCTGGTCAGCGCCGCGCCAGCGCCGCCGTCGATGCAGGCATGATGGATCTTCGAGTAGAGGCCGATCTCGTTGTTCTTCATACCCTCGAAGACATAGAACTCCCACAGCGGCCGCGCGCGGTTGAGCAACTTCGCATGCATCCAGCCGACCGTGCGTTCGAGGATCACCCGATCGGACGGCGCTGGCAGCGCGGCGCGGAAGATGTGGCGATTGATGTCGAAGTCCTCGTCCTCGACCCAGCTCGGGTGATCGATGTCGAGCGGCGTCTTGGCGAGTTTCGCCTTCAGGATCGGCGCGATGTGCAGTCGCGATTCGATCATCTTCTTGAACTCTTCGAAGAAGTCGCCCTTGTAGCCGTCCTTGAGGCGGAAGATCGCCATGCTTCCCACATGCATCGGCATCTCGGGCGTTTCGAGATACAGAAACGATGCGTCCACCGACGACAGCTTGCGGTTCATGGCGTCTCTCCCTGAGTGACTTCGACCGGCGCCTTTTGCGGCGCTCTATCGTTTGGTTAGTGTTCAGTTCGCCCGTAGGCCATCGCGAACGGCCCTGACTTCGCGAACGGAACGAATTCCCCTTCCGGCTGCGCGAGGCGATCGGCGATCGCCCACAACGCCGCCGCATTGACGCCGAGCCCGAGATGGCTCGCCAGCAGTACTTCGATATTCTCGGCGCGCTCGTTCGGCTTCAGCAGACACGTGCGCCAGTTCACGACTCCGTCGCCGCGTGTGTAGACCGAGGTCGCCGGCACCGGCATGTCGCCCGCGAGCGCCTTGATATCCGCCTCGTTGCCGGTGTCGCCGACGCGCTCGCCCGAAAGTGCCTCATAGAGCCGCCGCGCATTGGTCGCGGTAATGTCACCCGCGAACGGCGAGCCGAGCGTGATCACCGAGCGCACCATCTCCGGCGCATGCAGCGCCAGATCGCGCGCGTAGATGCCGCCGAGCGACCATCCGACGAGGCTCACCTTGCGCCCCGACGCCTGATGAATGTCGGTGAGCAGCTGCCGCAGCTTCGGCCGCATGCTGAACACGCCGCCGAGATTGCGGCCGAGGTTCCAGGCATGCGTTTCGTAGCCGAGATGACGGATGAAGCGCCGCAGCGGCGCCGTCGATATATCGCTGGCGAGGAAGCCCGGCATCACCAGCACCGGATGACCGTCGCCCTTCGGCGCGTTCATCAGGACCGGAGCGAGCATGGCGCTGGCGTTGAATTCAAGCACGCCCCTGACTTCAGCCAGAAGCAGACCGAGACTGGGGGGACGAAGGCGAGTTGGGGCTTCACCCATTTGAGCGGACGCCATGACCATCGATGACCGTCGTTACTCCTGTACGCCGCCGCTCACGATACCAAGGCCGCGACATCGTTTTCCGGCCCAACCGATCCTGAAGCATCTGCCAGCGCTTGCCAACTGAACTTGCGGAGAAGATCGCCGATGTTGCTCCGCAGCAATGCTCCCGCTGGCATACAACCAGGCACCGGCCGCGCTATTTCTTGCCGCTGGAGGCCAGCGTCTGGCCGACCATGTTCTGGAACATCTCCATTACTTGCACGGAGACGTTCGGATTGAACCAGCTCTGCATCAGCCCTTCCGGCGAGAACGCGTTGATGCTGGAGGACATCTTCTCCTGAAGCTGATCCATCATCGCCTTCTGCATCGGCTGCACATCCGGCAAGCCCAGAAACGCGCGCGCCTCCGCCGGCGTGCAATCGACTTCGACATTGATCTTCATGTGCCGCTCCCGACCTGACCGCAGCGCCAAATCAGCGCGCGACCCAAGCAGTATCGGCGGGAGAGTGCCCGCGATGCAAGCGAGCCGCCTCGATTAGGTAAACGGCGGCGGCCAATCGCTCGCCCCGACACCTGCTGCCATCATGTCTTGCAGCTTCATCATAGTGCGACCGCATTGGAGCCGAACGGCAAACCGGCTTATCGTCTGGAGCGAACGGAGACCCGCCATGCCTTCCCAGAAATTCCAGTTTCCCGGCGTTGACGGCCAGCTGCTCGCCGCCGTGCTCGACATGCCCGCGCAGAGGCCTCTCGCATTCGCGCTGTTCGCCCACTGCTTTACCTGCGGCAAGGACGTGCTGGCGGCGAAGCGCGTGGCGGATGCGCTGTCGATGCACGGCATCGCCGTGCTGCGCTTCGATTTCACCGGTCTGGGCGCGAGCGAGGGCGAATTCGCCAACTCACACTTCTCGTCGAACGTCGCCGACCTCGTGAAGGCCGCCGATCATCTGCGCACGACGCATCAGGCCCCGGCGCTGCTGATCGGCCACAGCCTTGGCGGCGCGGCGGTTCTGGCGGCGGCCGAATCCATTCCCGAGGCAAAGCTGGTCGCGACCATCGCCGCGCCCTCCGATCCGGAACACGTCACCGGCCTGTTCAGGGATCACATCGACACCATCCGCGCCAAAGGCGAAGGCGAGGTGCAGCTCGCGGGCCGGCCGTTCAAGATCAAGCGCGCGTTTCTCGACGACGTGGCCGATCAGCGTCTGACGGAGAAGATCGCAAAACTGAAGAAGGCGCTGCTCATTTTCCATTCGCCGACCGACGACACCGTCGGCATCGACAATGCGAGCCATATTTTTCTCGCCGCGAAGCATCCGAAGAGTTTTGTCGCGCTGCCCGGCGCCGATCACCTGCTCTCGCAGAAGAAGGACTCGGCTTACGTCGCCGGCCTGATCGCCACCTGGGCAATGCGCTACCTCGACGTACAGCAAGAAGAGCAGCCCGCGCCGACTGAACCCGGCTTCGTCACTGTGCAGGAGACGCGGCAGGGCCGCTTCCAGCAGATGATCTCCGTTGGCGCGCATCGGCTGATCGCCGACGAGCCGGTCGCCGTCGGCGGGCAGGACTCAGGCCCCGGCCCTTACGACTTCCTGCTCGCGGGGCTCGGCGCGTGCACGTCGATGACCATGCGCATGTACGCGGAGCGCAAGGCGCTGCCGGTCGAGCGCATCACCGTGACGCTCTCGCACAAGAAGATTCACGCGTCCGACTGTGCCGACTGCGAAACGAAAGACGGCAAGATCGACCGCATCGAACGCCTGATCGCGATGGAAGGACAACTTGATTCAGAACAGCGCGCCAAGCTGATGGAGATCGCCGACAAGTGCCCAGTGCACCGGACGCTGGAGTCCGAGATCAGCATTGTGACCAGCGCCAAGAATTAGCTACACTCGGCGCGACCTTCGTGGCCGCCATTATCGATCGATTTTCAAGAAGTCATTTTACGGGAGCGAATTTTGATGTCGGCACGTTTGATGGGGGCGGTGGCGCTTCTTGTCTGCCTCGGCTCGTCCGCCTATGCCGCCTCGCCACGCGAGCGGATGTTTTGCGAAGACCGCGACGCCGACGCCGATCTCAAGATCAGCACCTGCACGGCTGTGATCAAGACCGAGAACGACAAGCCGCTTCTCGTTCTCGCCTATCACCAGCGCGGCATGTCATACTTCCGCAAGCAGATGTATGCCGAAGCGATCACCGACTATGATGCATCCCTGAAGCTCGATCCGAAGTATGCGAACTCATGGGGCGGGCGAGGCTTGGCCTATCAGGCCAAGGGCGACCACGACAAGGCGCTCGCCGATTTCAATCAGCTCATCCAGCTGTATCCAGACTCGAGCGACTATTATTTCATCAGGGCTGGCTTCTTCAATCAAACGAAGGCCTGGGACAAAGCGATATCCGACCTCACCCAATCCATTTCCCTAAATCCGAAGCGCGCATCCGCGTTTCGCGTGCGCGGCAATGCGTATCGGGAAAAGGGCGATATCCACCGCGCATTGGCGGACTACGATACGGCGATCACCTTGGACCCCAAGAACGAACTCGCATATAGCCGGCGCAGCCGTATCCGCTTCGACCAGGGCGACTATGCCGGCGCGCTTGCCGACGCCGACCAATCGATCAAAATTGACCCTGAATTTGCTACCTCATATGCGATGCGTTCGCTGATTCATCGCAGGCTCGGAAACGAAGCAAAAGCAGCGGAAGATCGCGCTGAGGCCACTCGCCGTGGATTCAAGTTTCAGTAGATTCAGCCTGTGGCTTGTAGGCGATCTGGAGCGGGCGAAGGGAATCGAACCCTCGTATGCAGCTTGGGAAGCTGCCGTTCTACCATTGAACTACGCCCGCGTCGGGTTCGACCATAGCCGCCCGGCAGGAGCCCAATCAAGTCCGGCCATCGCGACCGGACGGCATCTCACCTAGCACCACCGCGCGCCGGGCAGCCGGCCTCGCCAGCAAAACTGGTACCCACGTTCGGAACATACTTTAGGCGCTGGCGGCGATCGGCTTCGCCGCCCGCACCTGGGCGTGCAGCAGCGCGGCGATGTCGATGTTCGGCCGCGCCTTGCTGAACAGAAAGCCCTGCCCCTCGTGGCAACCCTCCGCACGCAGGCAGCTCAGTTCGCTTTCGGTTTCGACGCCTTCCGCCGTGATCGTCACACCGAGGCCGACGCCGAGGCTGATGATCGAACGAACGATAGCCTGCGCATCGAGGTTGGCGCCGAGACCCTGCACGAACGAACGGTCGATCTTGATCTTGTCGAACGGGAAGCTGCGCAGGTAGCTCAGCGACGAATAGCCGGTGCCGAAATCGTCCATCGAGATGCGCACGCCGAGCGCGCGAAGCGCATGCAGCGTCGCCAGCACCTGATCGCTCTTCTCGAGCAGCAGCGTCTCGGTGATCTCGAGTTCGAGCCGCGCCGGCGGCAGGCCGGCCTGGCGCAGCGCATCCATCACGATAGCGAGCAGATTGCCGGCGCGGAACTGCAACGGCGAGAGGTTGACCGCGACGCGCACATCGTCCGGCCATGTCGCGGCGTCGAGGCAGGCGCGGCGCAGCACCAGGCTGCCGAGCTGGCCGATCAGTCCGGTTTCCTCGGCGACTGGAATGAACTCGGATGGCGGAATCATGCCGCGCTCGGGATGCGGCCAGCGCACCAGCGCCTCGAAACCGGTGATGCGCCCGCTCCTGAGATCGATCAGCGGCTGATAATGCGGGCACAGCGTTTCCGCCTTGATCGCGGCGCGCAACTCGGTCTCGATCCGACGCCGCGACTGCGCGCGCGCATCCATCTCCGCCTCGAAGAAGCTGAAGGTGCCGCGCGCATCCTGCTTGGCGCGCGAGAGCGCCATGTCGGCATTCTTCATCAGCCGGTCGGCATCGTTGCCGTCACCGGGTGCGATTGCAATGCCGATGCTGGCGCCGATGACGATCGGCTGCTCGTCGACCAGATGCGGCACGTTGATCGCCTCGAGCAGGCGCTTGGCGAACAGCGCCACATCTTCCGGCCGGCCGCAACCGGTCTGCACCACGGCGAATTCGTCGGCGCCGAGCCGGGCGATCGCATCCTCGTCGCGCAACGACGAGCGCAGACGCTTGGTGACGCTTTCCAGCAGCTGGTCGCCGACACCGTGGCCCAGCGTATCGTTGACGGCCTTGAAACTGTCGAGGTCAACGAACAGCACGGCAAACCTGTCGCCGCTGCGGCGGCTGTGACCGAGCATTTCGTCGATCCGCTGCCGCAGCAGGCTGCGGTTCGGCAGGCCGGTCAGGCTGTCGTGCTGCGCCATGAAGGCGAGCCGCGCCTCGGCGCGCTTGCGCTCGGTCATGTCGAGCAGCGCCAGCATCACCGACGGCTGATCGTGATGGACGAGCCGGCGGGAGTAGATCGCCAGATCGATCAGCGAACCGTCCGCCTTGATATGCTTCCAGACGCGCCCGGCCTGCTCATCGGCCGGCGCATCCGCGGCCCATGGCTCGGCGACATCGAACGCCTGCAGGTCACGTATCCGCAGCTTGTGAAATTCCTCGCGCGTGTAGCCGTAATGTTCGACCGCCGCGTCGTTGACGTAGGTGATCCGCCCGTCCTCCTGCGCGCAGACCATCATCGGCACAGGGTTGTTTTCGAACAGCAGGCGGAAAGATGCTTCGCGCTGCTTCAATTCAGTGATGTCGACGCGCAGGCCGATGATCGATCCGTCGGCGGTCGCCCTCTCTTCGATGAGAACGTGCCGGCCATCGGCCAGCGTCTGCTCGTGCCGCTCGCCGGGCCGGTTCAGCCGCGCGAGACGCTCGGTCAGCCATTGCTCCTCGCGGCCCACAGCTTCGGGATAGTCACCGCGTTCGACGCCGGTGCGCAGCACATCCTCGAACTTCGATCCTTCCTTGAAGAGATCGGCGCTGCGCTTGTAGAGATCGGCGTACTTTTTGTTCCAGAGAATGTAACGGCGCTCGGGATCGAGAAAGACGACGCCTTGCGGGAGAAGATCGATTGCGGCGCGGAGCCGCTCATGCGCCTTGCGCGCATCGGCGACCGCTGCTTCGGCCTCGGCGCGCTTGCGCACCACTTCCCGGAGTTCGGCGCCCTGGCGCCGTCCGATCTGTATCCCGTGCCGCTTCAGCGGCTTGTGTTTGGCCCCGCGCCCACCGGCAACCGGCGGACCGCCGGGCTGCCCCCGCTTCTTCCGCATTCCCGCGCCTCAAACTCGCATTCTGCGCGATCAGTTGTGCGATACGTATCTGAAGAAAGCGTATCCTGCCGGTTGCATGCTGCGGGATGCGCAGAGCCGTTCCTGCCGCGAAAACAGGCGGATGGCGGCTCCGTGCAGCACGGGTCGCGACCATGGGCCTACAAGAACGTCTGCATTTCCGTTGCAATGCCGCATCCAGGCAACACGCCGTGCGGATCGCATCGGCATTGGCCGCAAAAACATGCAGGCGAGCGATACGGCTGTGACGTCCCGGACAATCGACACGCACGGTTAAAGGCGGGTAAAGAATCCGCAGCACACCGGGCGCGGGTTCCCGCTTCGCCTCGCCTGGAGACGTGACCTCGGCTATAAGCACCGCCATGCTCGCACGCCCGCTGATTCTGGCCGCCTTGATCGCGCTGCTGCCGTTTGCTGCATCGGCGCAAACCAAAGGCACTGTCGATCCGAAGCCGCTGCCGCCGCTGGCCAATCCGAACGATCCCGGTGTCGCCGCCAAGGAACTGTTCGGCCGCAAGACCGACGCCGCGAAGCTCGCGCCGCGCGCGATCGGGTTCTACGCCAAGGGCTGCATGGCGGGCGCGCAAGCGCTGCCGGTCAACGGCAAGACCTGGCAGGTTATGCGGCTGTCGCGCAACCGCAATTGGGGCCACCCCGATCTCGTCGCGCTGCTGGAGCGGCTCTCGGTCAAGGTCGAGAAGGTTGCCGGCTGGAACGGTCTTCTGGTCGGCGACATCTCGCAGCCGCGCGGCGGGCCTATGCTGACGGGACATTCGAGTCATCAGGTCGGTCTCGACGCCGACATCTGGCTAACGCCGATGCCGAACCGCACGCTCTCGCGGCAAGAGCGCGAGGAAATGTCGGCGACCAACGTCGTGGCTGCGAACAAGCTCGATGTCGATCCGGCCGTTTGGCTGCCGACGCATACGCTCGTGATCCGCGCGGCCGCGCAGGAACCGGCCGTCGAACGCATCTTCGTCAATGCCGCGATCAAGAAGGCGCTGTGCCGTGAAGCCAAGGGCGACCGCAGCTGGCTGGCGAAGGTACGGCCGATGTACGGCCACAACTATCATTTCCACATCCGCATGAAGTGTCCGGCCGGCAACACCAACTGCGAATCGCAGGAGCCGCCGACGAGCTCGGAAGGATGCAGTGCCGGCGATCTCGCCTACTGGTTCAGCGATCCGATTCTCAATCCGAAACCACCGGCGACGCCACCCAAGCCGAGGCCGCCGATGACCATGGCGCAACTGCCCGCGGAGTGCCGTCAGGTGCTGCTCGCGCCTTGAGATCGCAACGCCTCGCCGATCAACGCGGGCTTTTCCTGCACACCTCGATCCTGTAAGGTCTTCCTGCCCGCACCTGCCGTAAGCTTGCCGGGCAGCCGGAACGGCGCTTCCGCACCACAATCTTCATTGCATTGTATCCGCACGCTTGCCTCTCGCGTGCAGGAACGGAGCGCCACACATGCGTCGTCTTCCATTCGTGTTCGCTGCGCTTGTCGCATTCGCGCTGTCCGCACCCGCTTTCGCGCAGGACGGCAAAACGCTCACGGTCTTTGCCGCAGCCTCGCTCAAGAACGCCCTCGACGACATCAACAGCGTCTATACCGCCGCAACCGGTGTGAAGGTTACCGCGAGCTACGCCGCGAGCTCGGTGCTGGCCAAGCAGCTCGAACAAGGAGCGCCGGCGGACGTCTTCGTATCTGCTGACATTGCCTGGATGGATTACGCGCTGCACAAGAAGTCGGTCACCGACGCATCGCGCATCAACCTGCTCG